>DATBRP010000033.1:0-4500 GCA_036560245.1 Hyphomicrobium sp. | reverse complement strand
AGACGGAACATGGCGCTCCTCATGATGCTGATGCGAGGGTTTCCAGAGGCCGGCGGCCGCCGCTCTGTCGTTGCGGCGGGCAGTGTTGCCGCCCTTATGGCGATTTGACGGCCCGATCGCAACCCTGGGCGCATGGGGTCCCGATTGTGTGGAGTATCGCCAGCCGATCCAACAATGTCATCCCGGCCGAAGCGTAGCGCAGAGCCGGGACCCAGCCCGGGTATTCGACTTCTGGGTCCCGGGTCTCGCAAGAGCTCGCCCGGGATGACAGTTTGAGGTGCGAAGGTTGGCTACGGCTACGAATGCGATTTCATGCCGCGCGAGCGCCCGGCAGGGCTTGGCGCTTCCGCTTGCGAAGCCTCCGAAGGCTTCTGATGTTCGGACGTTCGCTCATCGAACGTCGTCGTGATGACGCGCGCCAGATCCTGCACGATGCCGGCCGGCGAGACGGGCAAGCCCTCGCGGACAAGACGTGCAAACTGCTGATCGCGGTGTGGGCCACGGCCGATCGCGCCACCTTTGGCGATCACCCGGTGCCAAGGCACGAGATCGCGTTCGTCTTCGGTCAACCGCGTCAACATGGCATGAACGACGGGCGGAGGAATACCGATCGCATCGGCCAGAATATCGGAAGTCGTGACGCGCCCGGAAGGGACACGCCGCAACAGCGTCAGGAACTTTGATTTCGCCTGCATAGACTTGGACGCTGAATTTTTCACTTTGCCTTGGCGGACTTGGCCTTCAGCCGCTTCAGCACGCCCTTTGAAACGAAAGGCGAAGGGTCGCCGCCCATCGATACGACGGCGCGGACGAGGTTTGCCGCGATGTGTCGCACGGCGGGCGAAGCCGCGACATAGACGGTTTGAATCTCCGGCGCCATTTCGCCGTTCATACCGGCCATCTGCATTTCGTAGTCAAAGTCGGTGCCGTCGCGCAGTCCGCGAATGATCACGGACGCGCCGTTCACCTGCGCCGCATCGACCGCGAGGCCGGAAAACGTGACGACGCTGATCTCCGTCCGCGTCTTGCTCGCGATCGGCTGCACTTCGTCCTCGAGCATCGCAATCCGGTCGACGGCCGTGAACATCGGCGTCTTGCCGGGGTTGGTGCCGATGCCGATGACGAGCTTGTCGAGAAGGCCGGCCGCACGCCAAATGACGTCGGTATGCCCGAGCGTCACGGGATCGAACGAGCCGGAATAGAAGCCGACCCTATTCGGGCGTTTGCCGTTGCTGTCTGACTTTGTCGCTGCCATACGCACTCTTAGCTGCGCCGCCGCGTCTTCGGCAAGCAGCTCGTCACTTCGACACCGCCTGATGGTTACTCGACCGCTTCCACATCCTCGGCGCCGTCGTCCGTGATGCGCTCGACGGAGACGACTTTTTCTTCCGCCTCGGTCTTGAAGATGCGGACGCCCTGGGTATTGCGGCCGGCGATGCGGATATCGTGCACGGGGCAGCGGATGAGCTGGCCGCCGTCGGTCACGAGCATGATCTGATCGTTTTCCGCGATTGGGAAGGACGCGAGCAGACGGCCGTTGCGGTCGTTTGCGACCATCGCGACGATGCCCTTGCCGCCGCGTCCCGAGGTTCGGAACTCGAACGACGACGAGCGTTTGCCGAAGCCCTTGTTTGAAACAGTCAATACGAATTGCTCGGCCGCCTGCATTTCGGCAAAGCGTTCGGGATTGAGCGTCAGCGTCACTGCATCGGCGCTGACTTCCTCGGCGTCGGCGTCCGGTACCGCGACCGTCTCGATGTCTTCGGCATCTTCCGAACGGCGCAAGGCGCTCGCCTGCTTGAGATAGGCGGCGCGTTCTTCTGCGGATGCCTCGAAGTGATCGAGGATCGCCATCGAGATGACTTCGTCCTTGTCGAGCCTGATGCCGCGTACGCCCGTCGAGTCACGGCCCTTGAACAAGCGGATTTCGTCTTTGATCAGGAAGCGGATGCACTGGCCGTCGGCGCTTGTCAGCAGCACGTCCTGTTCGGGGCGGGCAATGGCGACCTGGACGATGCGATCGCCCTCGTCGAGCTTCATCGCGATCTTGCCGTTGCGATTGATGCTCTCGAAGTCGGAAAGCGCATTGCGCCGAACGTTGCCCGACAGCGTCGCAAAGATGAGTTCGAGTTCGCCCCAGGTCGATGAATCTTCCGGCAGCGGCAGGATCGACGTGATCGCCTCGCCGTCGCTCAGCGGCAGCAGATTGACGAGCGCCTTGCCGGGCGATTGAGGCGATGCCGCCGGCAGACGCCACACCTTCATGCGGTAGCACATGCCGCGCGAAGAGAAGAACAATACCGGCGTGTGCGTCGACGTCACGAAGAGCTGCGTGACGAAATCCTCGTCCCGCGTCGACATGCCCGAGCGGCCCTTGCCGCCACGTTTTTGCGCCCGGTAGGCGGCGAGCGGCACGCGCTTGATGTAACCCTTGTGGCTGACGGTGACGACGCAGTCTTCGCGCTGGATTAGATCCTCGTCCTCGACCTCGCCTTCGACGTCGATGATTTCAGTCTTGCGCGGCGTCGCGAACTCGGCCCGAATTGCCAGAAGCTCGGTCTTGACGATTTCGACGACGCGGGCGCGCGATGCCAGGATCTCGAGATATTCCCTGATCTCGATCGCGATCTTGTTGAGTTCGTCGGCGATCTCGTCGCGGCCGAGTGCGGTCAAGCGTGCGAGGCGCAGTTCGAGGATCGCTTTCGCCTGTTCTTCCGAAAGTCGGTAGGTTCCGGCATCCGAAAGGGTGTGGCGCGGATCGGCGATCAATACGATCAGCGGCGCCATGTCCTTGGCGGGCCAATCGCGAATCATCAACTGCTCTTTGGCTTCCGCAGGCGACGCCGACGTTCTGATAAGCCTGATCACTTCGTCGATGTTGGCGACGGCGATGGCAAGGCCGACGAGGACGTGGGCGCGATCGCGCGCCTTGTTCAAGAGATGCTTGATCCGCCGCGTTACGACTTCCTGGCGAAAAGCCGTGAAGGCCGAAATGAAGTCCTTCAGCGTCAGGCTTTCCGGCCGGCCGCCGTTGATCGCCAGCATGTTGGCGCCGAACGTCGTTTGCAGATCGGAATACTTGTAGAGATTGTTCAGCACGACATCGGCGACGGCATCGCGCTTCAGCTCGATGACGATGCGGATGCCTTCGCGGTTGCTCTCGTCCCAGAGATCGGAAATGCCTTCGATCTTCTTATCGCGCACGAGGTCGGCGATTTTCTCGATCAGAGTGCGTTTGTTGACCTGGTAGGGGATCTCGGTGACGATGAGAGCTTCGCGGTCCTTGCGGATGTTCTCGATCTTGACGCGGGCGCGCATGATGATCGAGCCGCGGCCCTTGTGATAGGCGGAGAGAATGCCGCCACGGCCGAGAATGAGACCTGAGGTCGGGAAGTCGGGGCCTTGGATGATCTGCGAAAGCTCGTCGATGCCGATTTCCGGATTGTCGAGATCGGCGATGCAGGCGTCGATGACTTCGCCCAAATTGTGCGGCGGGATGTTCGTCGCCATGCCGACGGCGATGCCGCCGGCGCCATTGACGAGCAGGTTCGGAAACTTGGCGGGGAGAACGGACGGCTCCTCGATCGTGCCGTCATAGTTCTCGCGATAATCGACGGTGTCGTTGTCGAGATCGTCGAGAAGGAAGCTCGCGACCTTGGCGAGACGCGATTCCGTATAGCGTTCGGCCGCCGGAGGATCGCCGTCGATCGAACCGAAGTTTCCTTGGCCGTCGACGAGCGGCACGCGCATCGAAAAGTCCTGCGCCAAGCGCACGAGCGCATCATAGATCGCGAGGTTGCCGTGGGGATGATACTTGCCCATCACCTCGCCGACGATGCGCGCCGACTTGACGTATTTCTTGTTCCAGTCGAGGCCGAGTTCGTTCATCGCGAAGAGGATGCGACGATGCACGGGCTTCAGTCCGTCACGCACGTCCGGGAGAGCGCGCGAGATGATGACGCTCATCGCGTAGTCGAGATACGAGCGCCTCATCTCCTCGGAAATCGAGATCGGCCGAATGTCGCTCGGCTCTCGGCCTGCGGGGGTCTCGTCGTCGCTTCTGTCGGTCAAGTTCGGATCTTTCTCGAGGGTAGACTGTGCGGCTTGGGGCGCAGCCCAGGGCGGGCGCGAATGACGTTTCGTACTCTAGCCCAAAGCAGCCCGCGAAGCCATCACGCGGCGACATGAC
This sequence comes from Hyphomicrobium sp., assembly GCA_036560245.1. GTDB lineage: Bacteria > Pseudomonadota > Alphaproteobacteria > Rhizobiales > Hyphomicrobiaceae > Hyphomicrobium_B. Next base: position 311 of record DATBRP010000033.1, on the reverse strand, counting down.
ACGGGCTTTGCCGTCCACGAAATTTTCAATACAAAACAGTAAGTTGCAGCGGCCCTGATATCCACAATCGAGCCCTATCCACGACTTGCTGCCGACATACAGGGACGCTACCTGCGTGAACGGCAGCCGAGGCTCGAAAAAAGGTTTCGGCGCGCCGGCGGTGCGGCGCCTCTTTCGCCCGCGCGTCATCTCAAAGGGAACATCCGAATGACATCCAAATTGCTAGGCCTTGCGCTCGTCGCGTTCGTTGCCGGCGCGCTTCCCGCTGCTGCCGACGACACGTTTTTCGCCGAGCAGAAGCCAACCGAGTA
>DATBRP010000032.1:0-4426 GCA_036560245.1 Hyphomicrobium sp. | reverse complement strand
AGATGTGTTCTCGCGCCGTTGTAATAGGACATATAAGAATGGAGGAGGTGACGCAGATGCTGCTCGCCGAAGACGACAATATGGTCGAGACATTCCCGCCGGATCGAGCCAATCAATCGTTCCGTATGTCCATTCTGCCATGGCGATCGCAGCGCGGTGGGCCGGTCACGAATACCCATGGCGCGAAGCTGCCGTTTGAATACCTCGCCGTAGACACTGTCACGATCGCGGATGATGTACCTTGGCACCGGCTCCCAGCCACAGGCCTCGGTAAGTTGCCGGGCGATCCACTCGGCCGTCGGATGCGCCGTCACGCCCAGCCATAAGATTTGGCGTCGGCTGTGCTTGAGAATCAGCAAGCCATAGAGCAGTCGAAATGAGAGTGTTGGAACGACAAAGAGATCAATCGATGCGATCCCATCGGCGTGATTACGGAGGAACGTCTTCCAGCCTTGGGATGGAGGTCCCCTATGCCTTGCCATGTATTGGGCGACCGAGGTTTGGCCAATGGCGATTCCAAGTTTGAGAAGCTCGCCATGGATTCGGGGCGCGCCCCAGAGGCGATTGGCCAAGCTCATTTCGCGGATCAGTTGGCGTATCTCGAGCGAGACCTTTGGCCTGCCGCCGCGAGATCCCGATTTCCATCGCCAGAACAAACGAAAACCAGCACGATGCCACCGAATGACGGTCGCTGGTTCCACGATCGCCAGGGCGTTCATGATGCGCGGCGCAATCCGATAGAGGCTGGCGAAAATCAGACGATCGAAATTATTGAAGGCAAGCCGCTTCGGCGATTTTCTTCGCAGCACATTGACCTGGTGGGCAGCGCAACGATCTCCGCCTGAAGAGAGGCTCGTGACCTGAAGAGCCCGATCCCGCGTAGCGCGTCATAGCGTTCGACATCGGCACGCGGTTTCTGGCTCAACGTCAGCGCCTGCGGCGCCTCCACTATCGATGTCATCGGCGATTTGCCGTCGATAAGCCGATGCAGCAGGTTCAGGATGTGTGTCTTTGTCGGCGCGCCGGCGTTCAAGGCCAGCTCGATGGCGCACAGCACGGCGCCCTCGCTTCCGTCTTCAGCCACCCCGCCAATTTGTTGGCGAACGCGGTCCAACTTGGTCGGTCGGTCCGGAACCTTGAACTTCGGTTCGACAGTGCCGGCTCGCAGATATTTGCGGATGGTGTTCCGCGACAAGCCCGTCCGTCGCGAAATCTCCCGAATCGAACGCCCAGCGGCGGATAACGCTCAACAATGCCATGTCTATCACTCCGTCGACCCCCGCTGAAAACAGCCAGGGCGGGTTCAAAACATGGGTCAATTCTCAGCGGAAAATTTTCGCTCCCCCGGTCAATTCTCAGCGGAAATCAACAGGTTCCGTCTGGACGTCTTCCGACGCGTGCCGCATATGCCTTGTAAGCATATATGACGGACTGTATTTTAGACGATTGCATGCATTAAGGGAATGTCGAGTTTTCCGACGAACGGGAGGCGACTATGCTCGAGCGAGAGTTTCTGAATGGAATTGCCCGGATCTACCGGTCGGCCCGCGACAGCGACGATGGCGAGCGATGCATGGTCGCGCCGCATCCGGACCTGCGTGAACGCATAAAGTCAGCGATTGCCGCGATGGCAGCCACGGGTGGCCTGCCGCATGCGCTGCGTTTGCGCGCGGCGGAGCCGAGGGTGCTCGGCCTCAACGACGGCGTGATAATTCCTCCGGAGGAATTCGCCGCGGGGACCTCTCCGAGCGTCATCCGCTCCGCTGCGGCACGCGTCACCGGCCCGTTGCGCGGAACGGTGCGTGTCATCGTCGTGCTCGTCGATTTTTCCGACAAGCATATGGCGCAGACGCGCCAGCATTATCAGGATTTGTTCTTCTCGCTCGGCAAGCCGACGAAAAGCGTGCGCGAATATTATCGCGACGTGACGCACGGTCTGATCGACCTTCAGGGGGACGTTATTGGGCCGCTTCGATTGCCCCAGACGCTGAAGACCTATGCAAACGGCGCGTCCGGCATGGGAAGCGCGTCTCCCAATGCGCAGACCATGGCATTCGACGCCGTGAGCGCCGCCGATCCGACCGTCGATTTCACGCCCTACGATAATGACGGCAACGGGTTCGTCGACGCCTTCATCGCGATTCATGCCGGCTCTGGCGCCGAGGTGACCGGCAGTCAGGACGACATGTGGTCGCACAAATGGGTTCTTGCCGGCGGCGCGCGCGCCGTCGATCACACCAAGATCTTCGCTTATTTGACCGTCCCGGAGGACTGCAAGATCGGGGTCTGCGCGCACGAGCTCGGGCATCTGCTGTTCGGCTTTCCCGATCTCTACGACACCGATTCCTCGTCCGAAGGCATCGGGAACTGGTGCCTAATGGCGGCCGGAAGCTGGGGGGGCGGCGGCGATGTACCGGTGCATCCGTCGGCCTGGTGCAAGGCCAATCAGGGATGGGTGACGGTGAACACCGTCAAGACTAACGCCGCCGCGACGATTGCGGATGTGAAGAGGTCCAACACCGTCCATCGTTTGTGGAAGAAGGGCACGGGAGGCAATGAATATTTCCTACTCGAGAACCGGCAGAAGACCGGGTTCGACGTGTCATTGCCGACAGGAGGATTGCTGATCTCGCACATCGATGACGCGCAGCAGACCAATACGGACGAAAATCACTACAAGGTCGCCCTGATGCAGGCGGACGGCAAACGCGACCTGGAACATGCCGTCAATCGCGGCGATTCGGGCGACGCCTATCCGGGCACCAGCAACAACAGGTCCTTCAATGCAACCTCGAATCCGAGTTCCAAGTCATACAGCAATGCGGGCAGCTGCGTCGCGGTGACGGGCATCAGCGCGAGCGGCCCGTCGATGACCATGAAGGTTCATGTCCAGTGTCCAGCCGGACAACCGGCGCCGAGCCAAGCCGCGGCGAGAGCCACGGCGGCCGCCATGCCCCCCGGACAGAGGGCCGCCAAGGCGAAGACCGCGGCCAAGCCGAAGCTGGCCGCGGCCAAGGGGAGGCCGGCAAAACGCGCGAGGGTCTCCGCGAAGCGCTCCGCCAGAAAGGCGCGGCGCTGAATGAGGCGGAGAGTTGTAGGTTCCTGCGGTGCCCGATCGGAGCACCGCATTGATTCAGGCGGCGGCGATTATCACTTGGGATGGGATCGCCCCTATTACGACGGCCTACGCTAAGAGCGGCGAAGTTGCCGGCGAACGGAGGCGGCGACATGTTCGCAATGGAGCATGCGATGGTTCAAGTGATCGAAAACCGAGCCGATATCGACGGGCGCGTGCTCGCCGTGGCGCCGATTGCTGCTCGCCCGGACCATCGTCTCGTGACGATCGATGTGAGCGGCGTATCGCCGGTCGAAGGCTATCCCAACCTGTTCGCCAGCGCGCCCGGCGCGCAGCTCGACGTGGTTTTGCCTGCCGCCCTGGCCGAAACCCTGCAGGTCGGCGCGAAGGTCGGCTGCCGCATCCGGCGGGGAGGCCCGATGGTCGTATTCGGCGAGCGCTGCATACCGCAATGAATGCACCTTTGGTCTGACGGCTGCTGCGGCTGCATATGCGCGTCGGCCTCGTCACATTGTCTTGCGGTTCCGTGACTTCAGCGGTAACCATCGATCAGAGAAAGTACGGGGTTTTTCCCTGTATGATGTTACTATAACCGCGTCTGTGGTAACAATAGGGGAGTAAACGCCTTGACAGACTCGGAACGTGAATGGGTCTGATAGGCTTTCCCGCGACCGCTCTTGAAACCCTGCATCTTACGTTCTCGTCGTCGGGTCGATTGATGGGAGTTCTCGGCTCGGTTGTTGCGCCATCGACCTCGCTCATGTCGGTTTGGTGATTCCAAGATCTTTGACTGCGGCAGTATAAGATCTGAGATCGTCTGTGATGAGCTTATCTGGCACAAAACCCTATTTTTTCAAAAGCTTGCGCATGAGTTTCAGCGCCGCCCGCTTGTTACGTCTGGTTTGGATCGGAACGTCGAGCACTTCGCCCTCCCACGGGCGGCACGTGCATGCTTGGCATCGCGACAAATGATTTCAAGCCCAAGATTGCGGAGTTCATGCACCAGCTACGGCGTCATTGCTCCGGTCTCGCCGGCCAAGAAGGTCGAGGAGGTGGTCGAGATCCGAGAGGATCCGAAGCAGATCGCGGTCTACCCGCTCGCGGTGCCCTATCTGCTGAACCCGGTCGGCATCACGATCCTCATCATTGCGTCCGGCGAGATCGTCTCGTTCGCGAGCGCCGCCTTGGTCCTGGGACTCGTCCTGCTGGTCGGCGCTGCTCGATTACCTGATCTTTGCCAACATCGACAAGCTGTCCAAGCGCCTGAACCCCGTCGGCTTGGTCATCTCCGAGGTCGTGTTCGGGATCCTTCTTACCGCAGTTGCTGTCCAACTGATGGTGTACGGGTTG
>DATBRP010000031.1:0-2101 GCA_036560245.1 Hyphomicrobium sp. | reverse complement strand
AAGTCCGTTTGGAGCGGACCTCGGAGGCCCACTCTCAATTGATCATCGAGTAATTTGAATGAGGGGTAGATAGGCGAGATTTCAAGATTACGCAAGGCTTTCGCCCGAGCCTACGCTCTCAAAAAGCGAAAATAGTAACTGTGGCGGCCGGCGGCGGCAGCCTTGGCCTCATATCGGGTCTCGGCCCAGTCGGCAGGTCGAAGACGCCAATCCGACGGGCTTTCCACCTGCCAGGTAAATCGCGGCTCGCCCCGAAAGGCTTCGAGCATGGTGCGTGCGTAATCGCCGATATCCGTTCCGATACGAAGCTCGGCCCCCGGCTTCAGCGCGCGCGCCAGAAGATCCAATAACGCGGAGTTAACGAGCCGTCGCTTGCGATGCTTCCGCTTCGGCCAGGGATCGGGAAAGAGGATGAAGGCGCGATCGACCGAGCCCGGCGCGAGGCCGCGCAACACATCTCGTGCGTCGCCCATGTGCACGCGCACGTTCTCGAGCCCTTCGGATTCGACGGCGCTCAACAGCTTGATGACGCCGTCCTCGTAGGGCTCGCACCCGACTATCGAAACGTTGGGATTATGACGCGCTTGCCAAAGCAGATGCTCGCCGCCACCGAAGCCGATTTCGAGCCACGTCGTACCGGCGCTTTGCGGCTTTGCGGTATCGAAAGCGACGTGCGGAAGAAAGTCACGCAACAACGCCGCTTGGCGATCGCTTGGCTTGCGCCCCCGCCGCCGCCCAAACGACCGAAGCTCGTGTTCGTCTTCTTTTTTGCTATCCGCAGCCATCAGTCCGGCGCCAACCACTCCACACACAATCACGTCATGGCCGGGCTTGACCCGGCCATGACGTGATAGTGAAAGTCCAAAAGACCTCAATGAAAAACGGCCGCTTTCGCAGCCGCTTTAAATGCCGAATACGAGGCCGGCTCGCTTACGCAACGGCCTTGCTGATCTTCGGAGCGAGATCCGTGCGCTCCCAAGAAAAACCGCCGTCCTTCTCGGCCGGGCGGCCGAAATGGCCGTAAGCCGACGTGCGGGCATAGATCGGCTTGTTGAGATCGAGATGGCTGCGAATTCCGCGCGGCGTCAAATCCATGACCTCGCCCAGCGCCTTCTCGATCGCCGCTTCATCGACCTTGCCCGTGCCGTGCGTATCGACATAGATCGACAGCGGCTTCGCAACGCCGATGGCGTAGGAGAGCTGGATCGTGCAGCGGTCCGCGATGCCTGCAGCCACGACGTTTTTCGCGAGATAACGCGCAGCGTACGCGGCCGAACGATCAACCTTTGTCGGGTCTTTGCCCGAGAACGCGCCGCCACCGTGCGGAGCCGCACCGCCGTAGGTATCGACGATGATCTTGCGACCCGTTAGCCCCGTGTCGCCGTCCGGTCCACCGACGAAGAATTTACCCGTCGGGTTGATGTGCCAGATGACATCCTTGCCGATCCAGCCTTCGGGAAGCGCCTTACGGACGTAGGGTTCGATGATCTCGCGCACCTGACGCGAACTCAGGTCTTCGACGACATGCTGATGCGAGACGACGATCTGTGTCACGCCGACCGGCTTGCCGTTCTCGTAACGCACCGTGACTTGGCTCTTGGAATCCGGACCGAGCTTTGCAGCGTCGCCCTGCTTAGCTTTGCGGGCAATCGCAAGATCGCGAAGAATGTTATGGGCGTAATAGATCGGCGCAGGCATCAGCTCCGGCGTTTCGTTGCAGGCGTAGCCGAACATGATGCCCTGATCGCCCGCACCCTCTTCCTTGTTGGTCGGCTGCTGCGCATCGACGCCGGCAGCAATATCAGCCGACTGCGAATGCAGAAGAACCTCGATATTGCAGTTCGCCCAATGGAAGCCTTCCTGCTCGTAGCCGATGTCTTTGATGGCCTTGCGCGTGATATCCTGGATCGAAGCGACGGTGACGTCCTTCGGCCCGCGTGATTCACCGGCAATAATGACTCGGTTCGTCGTCGCCATCGTCTCACACGCGGCGCGGATGCCCCAAGGATCGAGACCTTCTTTAGCGCCCTCGCGATAGAACGCGTCGACGACTTCATCGGAGATGCGATCGCAGACCTTGTCCGGGTGGCCTTCCGAAACG
>DATBRP010000030.1:0-8420 GCA_036560245.1 Hyphomicrobium sp. | reverse complement strand
TCCTAGTGCACCCGGATCGATGCCGCCGTGGCCGGGATCGATGACGATGACGGGCTTATCGTGAGGTTTCCGCTTCGGTTCGTCATTTTCGGACGGAGCGGCCTCTGCTGCGGCTGACGCTGCCGCATAGGCAGCGCCGGTCCCGGCTCCGAACGCAGCCGCGTCCATCGGCACCAACACGACCGTGAGTTTAAGGGCCTTACTCCCCGGAATCCGTGTCATGCCTGCAGAAACAATTCGCACCGGCCCCGTCGTGTCGAGGACGACTCGAGCCTTGTGCTCAGCAAAAAGGCCATAGCGGAAGGCCGCGACAACGCCTCGCCCTTTTTGGCCGGCGGCCGGGTCGAGATGGAACGTTAGGTTCGGCAAGTCCAGGATTACGCGATAGGGATCAGCCAGCGTAAAAACCTGCGCCGTCAAGCCCTTACTGATCGTCAGCTCGAACGTGGTCGCCTTGCCGTCGTCAGTCAGGCGAACGGCGGTTGCCTCCAAGCCTGTAGCGGGAAGCGCGGCGGCCGGGAGGGTCCCGAAAACCAACGCCGCTGGGAGCACCCAAGCGAGCGCCCAACTAAGCGCGATGACCGGCTCGAATAAGCCGTTCCACAGACGTTCTACGAGCCCCGCCATTGCCCCCGGCACCCCGCTGCCTCAAACTCTGCCGATCGTTTTCGGCATGTTAAGGCTTTGTTTTCAGAGACGTTATAAGTCTATACGCGTGGTTGCGAGCACGTCTCGGCTTTCGTTTTATATCACTTGCCAGCGTTGGAGCGACCTCGTAGACTTTCACCATATTCGGTGGCGCTGAAGACACACCCCTTTCTGGGGCAACTCGGCTAGCGTCTGCGTAGCCTGATCGGCCTGCTGCAGAAGAGAAAATCTGCGTTCACAGGTAATCAAGCGCGCACGGATCGCATCTGCTCGAAGCGAGCGTACGGGAGTATCAACGTCGCTCGGGAAATGCGCTTTGACGTCGGGCCTCCGGCGGCCTCGTCAAAGACCTACGACTTTGTGCCGGTCGCCCCGATCCATTTGTCGGGTACAGCGCGGATCGCCGGGCGGCCAATTGACGATCAACGTGACGCCAAAGGGCGTCGCAGAAACCCTTTCCCGGCCGTCGCCCCGCTTTGTGGGCGCACAGCCGGGCAGTACACGACAGGCCATGACGACAATTTGCACCATCCACCGCGGCACCGGACGGACGAAGGTCCGAACGGCATCCGTGTCTGATCCTGTGAGCCGCACGCGCGCCGCCGGTTGTGGAATGCTGCCGAGGACGCCGTGGCCGGCTTTCACTTCCACACATTTCAGCACAATGCGCCGCCGCTCGAACCTCGCAATTGCCGCCGCTATTCGCGGTTCAGGATGCGAGTTGTCCCGGCGCGCCAAGGAATTCGATCAATGTCAAATACCAAAATGCTTATTGATGCCACGCATCCCGAGGAGACTCGGGTCGTGGTGCAGCGCAACGGCCGGGTAGAGGAGTTCGACTTCGAAAGTGCCGCCCGGAAACTTCTGCGCGGCAACATCTATCTCGCAAAAGTGACGCGTGTTGAGCCGTCCTTGCAGGCCGCGTTCGTCGACTACGGCGGCAACCGTCATGGCTTCCTCGCGTTCAACGAGGTTCATCCCGACTATTATCAGATACCGGTCGCCGACCGGCAGGCGCTGCTTGACGAAGAAGCCGCCGCCGAAGCTGAACTCGAAGCCGCCGCCGACCGCCGTGCCGAGGCCATGTCACGACGCGGTTCGCCGCGCGGGCACGAGAGCGGCGAACCCGCTCCAGAGTCGGCTGGCGATGATTTCGGTGAACCCACGAACAGCGATACGTCAGCCGAGTCGTCTCATATCGTCGACGTCGAAGAAGACGAACACATCGAGGAGATCGGCGGCGAGGAAGACGGCGAAGATACGGTAAAAGTTGTCGCCGCAGCGGTTCGCCGTTCCGCCGACGATGTCCGTTCCGAAACGCCCCCGGAGGATGCTGGAGAAGGAGCGTCCGGAGATCACGCTGAACACTCAGAAGAGGCCAGTGCTCACGAAAACGAAGCGCATGAAGCATCCTCGGATGCCGGCGATGCGTCCGCGCGAGCCTTCGAATCCGATCACTCCCACGATGACGCCGCAAGCGACGACGGGCATGCGAGCGAAGCCGAATTTCATGGGCAGGATTCGTTCAAGGAACATGACTCTACGGCGCAGCCGGAGGAAAGCTCGAGCCGCGAGTTCAGAGACGACTCGCGCCAGCGTCAGCGCCGGCGTCCCCGCAGCTACAAGATCCAGGAAGTCATCAAGCGGCGCCAGATCATCCTTGTCCAGGTCGTCAAGGAGGAACGCGGCAACAAGGGCGCTGCGCTGACGACGTATCTGTCGCTTGCTGGCCGCTACACCGTCCTGATGCCGAATACGGCGCGCGGCGGCGGCATTTCCCGCAAAATCACCAATCCGCAGGACAGGCGCCGCCTCAAGGCCATCGCGCAAGAACTCGAAGTTCCGGAGGGCATGGGCCTCATTATCCGCACGGCGGGCGCCGCACGGACAAAACAAGAAATCAAACGCGACTTCGAATATCTGCTGCGGCTGTGGGAAAGCGTCCGCGAGATGACGTTGCAGTCCACGGCGCCGAGCCTCGTCTATGAGGAAGGCGATCTGATCAAGCGATCGATCCGCGATCTTTATAACAAGGACGTCGAGGAAGTATTGGTCGCGGGCGAAGCGGGGCATCAGGAAGCCGCCGACTTCATGAACATGTTGATGCCGAGCCACGCCAAGAACGTCGTGCCCTACCGGGACCCCACGCCGCTCTTTACGCGCTTCGGCATCGAGCGTCAGCTCAACGCCATGTTCCAGCCGCAAGTAACGCTGCGCTCCGGCGGTTACATCGTCATCAATCAGACGGAAGCGCTCGTTGCGATCGACGTCAACTCGGGAAAATCGACGCGCGAATTTTCGATCGAGGAAACGGCGCTGGCGACGAACCTCGAAGCGGCCGACGAAATCGCCCGGCAGTTGAAGCTTCGCGACCTCGCCGGCCTTGTCGTCATCGACTTCATCGACATGGAAGAGAAGCGCAATAACCGGGCGGTGGAACGCCGCCTCAAGGACGCGCTTCGCTTCGACCGGGCCCGCATCCAGCTCGGCCGCATTTCGCATTTCGGTCTCATGGAAATGTCGCGGCAACGCCTCAGGACCGGCGTGCTCGAGGGCTCGACCTCGCAGTGTCCGCATTGCCAGGGCACCGGCATCATCCGCTCGACAGAGAGCGTTGCGCTCGCCGTTCTACGCGGCATCGAAGACGTCATCACGGCTGGCACCAGCGGTCCTCTGATCGCGACGACGACGCCCGCCGTTGCGCTTTACATCTTGAACAGCAAGCGCACCTACATCGCGGACATGGAAGTCCGTCACGGCCACACCGTCACGGTGCTCGGCAGCGACCGCGTGCAGGGCGCGAACTTCACAGTCGAACGCGGTGCAGCCTCGGCGCTTCCGCTCCGTCGCGCCGAACGTGCCGCGGTTAACATGGACTGGGGCTTCGATGACGAAGGGGAAGCGCCCGCCCGGGAATCCTCCGAGATCGAGATCGTCCAAGAAGCCGGAGATCCCGACGAGGAAGCAGGCGATCGCGAACACAGCGTTGGACGCGGCGAAGGCGAGGATAACGGCGCTCGCCGTGGCCGCAGGCGCAGGCGCCGCGGGAGAGGCGGACGCGATCGTGGCGAAGACCGCGAGCGCTATGCTTCCGAGCCGCGAGACAACAATGAAGCGAGTGCCGGACCGGACGCGGCGCACGATACCGATGACGCCGGCGAAGGCACGTTCGAGGCCAACGGTCTCGGCGAGCAGCCGTCTATCGGTGAACCCGCGCATGCCGAGCACGCGGATGGCGATAGCCAGAGCGATAAACCCAACAAACGCCGGCGCCGAGGCCGTCGCGGCGGCCGCCGCGGACGCGAGCGCGGCCGTGAGTCGGATGATGTATCGGCCGATGCCGCCGATGGTAACGCTGACGAGGGCGAGACGCAGGAAGCAGATGACGGCGAGATGCCGGACAACGCCGACATTGCGATCGTGGCAGCCGAGCCGAGTGCGCCGCCCCGGCGATCTGGTCGGGGTTCGCAAGCCCGCGGAAACAGCAAAGATCAAAGTGGCGCTTCTGCCTCTGCCGAAACCGCAAATCGGCGCCCCCGCCGCGTCTGGGACGTTCCCTCGGCCGCCAATGCCGCCGATGACGTGGCGCCCTCCGCACCGGCTTCTGCGATAGAAACGAGCGGAGCGCTCACGACCGTGATCGCTGAACCACCAGCCGCGCCGGCAGCACCCTCCCGTCGTCGCCATGAAGCGGATTCGAGCGAACCCCGCATCGAGCGCGTCGTCGTTGGTCCCGGCGAGGCGAACGGTGACGTCGACAACTCTGCCGCGACGGCAGCGCCCCAACGCAAGGGATGGTGGCAGAGAAAATTTGGCGGCGAATAGCCCGTCATCCACCGACACATTCAAAAGGCCGGCGCCCAAAGCTCCGGCCTTTTTTCATGGGCAAAGTTAGGACGTCGCGCCGATGGTCTGTGCATCACGCGCCCGCGACCGAAGCGACGAACTCATTTGCCATGCTGGTGCCCCATTATGATGACTGAACGCTAAGGCCGGCGGCGCAACGCGTTTGACCCAGCCGGGCGTGCCGCATATTTCTAGTGCGCATGGTGTCTCGAGACACGCATCGAGATTGAGGCACGCCATATGCCTGCAATGAACAAAGCCGTTCCGATGTCCGCGTCTTTGCACGGCGCGCTCGTTGCTTTGTGCGCCCTGCTCATCTGGCTTCCGATTGCGTCCAGAACCGCCGATGCGCAAGGTCTGCCTCTCATTCGCGATGCCGAGATCGAGGCGCTGCTGCAGGACTATGCCAAGCCGATTTTCCAGGCGGCAGGATTTGGCGGCGGCCGCGTCACCGTTCGCATCGTGAACAACGACACATTCAACGCTTTCGTTCTCGATGGCGCCAACGTCTTCGTCCACACCGGCACGCTGATGCAGGCGAAAACACCGAACGAAGTCATCGGCGTCATCGCACATGAAAGCGGCCACATCGCCGGCGGCCACATGGCAGCTTTGCGCGCGCGCATCGCGAAGGACCAGACACGCGCGCTGCTGACGCAAGTCCTTGGCATCGGCGCGATGGTTGCCGGAGGCGTCGCCGGTGGAGGTTCGGGCCGCGAGACGATGCAGGGCGGGCAGGCCATCATGCAGGGCGGCACCAGCATCATTATGAGAGGGCTGCTCGCCGAGCGCCGCTCGCAAGAATCGGCCGCCGATCAGGCCGGACTGAAATACCTGACCGCGACCAAGCAATCGGGGCGCGGCATGCTCGACACCTTCGAGCGTTTCAAACAGCAGGAATATCTGTCCGACGATATGCAGGACGCGTTCATCCGGTCGCACCCTCTTTCCGCCGATCGCTTGGCGCGGCTCAGCGAACTCGTCGCGGCTAGCCCCTACGTCAATCAAAAGGACCCGGCATCTCTGCAGCTTCGCCACGATCTAATGCGCGCCAAATTGTCGGGCTATCTCGAATCTCCCGCGACCGTATTCAATCGCTATCCCGCCAGCGACAAATCGTTACCGGGTCGCTACGCGCGCGCTATCGCCACATTCTTCCGTGGTGGTCCGGGCGCACTCGAAAGCTCGGTGCAGCAGATCGAGAGTATGATCCACGAGAACCCATCCTATCCCTATTTTTACGAGCTTAAGGCCGACCTTTTGATGCGGTCAGGAAAGATGAAGGAGGCGATTCCGGACCTGCGTCAGGCCCTCAAACTTGCCCCCGCCAGCCCCCTGATAGAGGTCGAGCTTGCGAGTGCATTACAGAACAGCAACGCGGCCGACGACCTGCAGGAATCGATCGATCTGTTGCGCAAGTCTCTGATCGTGGACCAGAATGGAAAGGCCTATCGTCTTCTTGCAAACGCGTATTACAAGCGCGGCAAGGGGCCGGAAGCCGATGCCATGACGGCGCAGGCATATTTTTACGAAGGTAACGTGAAACAAGCGCAGACCTTCGCGAAACGTGCACAAACTCGACTGCACTCGGGTTCACCGGAGTGGTTGAAAAATGACGACATTATCAACTACAAGCCGCAAACGTGAGCTGCCCCCAATCCTTATGAGTGAGATGAAATCTATGACCTTGAAGAGCATCTTTCGAAACGCCGTCGGCGCAGTATCGTCCAGCAGGCGACTGGTCTTCGTGGCTCTTTGCGGCGGGCTCGCGCTGCTTTCGCCGTTCGTTATCGGCGCCCTTGGCGACCTGACCGGACGCACGGCACACGCCGAAACCATTGCTCCAACCGCAGGCGGATCAGCCTTCACCGACGAGCAGAAGAAAGCTCTCGGCGAGATCATCAAGGATTATCTTATCAAGAACCCCGAGGTGATGATCGACGTCCAGACCGCACTCGATGAAAAGATGCAGAAAGACCAGGACGCCAAGCAGAAGAACTACATGGCCGAGAACGGCAAGTCGATTTTTCGCAGCCCGGGCAGTTCCGTCGCCGGCGACCCCAATGGCGATATCACCGTCGTCGAGTTCTTCGATTTCAACTGCGGCTACTGCAAGCGCGGGCTACCTGAAGTTCAAAGGCTGATCCACGACGACAAGAAGGTCCGATTTGTCTTCAAGGAACTCCCGATCCTCGCGAAGGGCTCTGAAGAAGCTGCCAGGGTGGCGCTGGCCGCGAAGCGCCAGGGCAAATACTGGGAGTTCCATCAGGCCATGCTCGGCTCCAAGGGCCAGGCCAACGAAGCGTCCGCCCTCAAGATCGCCCAATCCCTCGGTCTCGACATGGACAAGATCAAAACCGACATGGCGAGTGAGGCGGTCACCAACGAGCTTCACGGCATGTTGGTGCTCGCCAAGAACATGGGCATTAACGGCACGCCGCATTTCCTTGTCGGCAACAAGTCGATCCCCGGAGCCCCTGAAGACTTGCATGACCAGCTCGAAAAGCTTGTCAGCGAGTTCCGCAAGAATGGTTGCACAACCTGCTGACGAACAGGCGGCAGCCGATCTCGATTTTCTCGTTCGTTAATGCTCCGGGGCGCCGAATTTGCTGAAGCCCCGGGGCACACTTTGCGCACGCCGGGAAAGCTGATAGACCCTGGGCTTCCGCAATTGGCTCGGGCCCCGCCCGGCGCTTGAGCAACCTCCAAATCATGCCCCCCCTCGTTTACGTACTTAACGGTCCTAATCTCAATATGCTCGGCGTCCGCGAGCCGGCGATCTATGGCAGCGAGACGCTGGCCGATCTCCGTTCGCGCACTGAAAAAGCCGCGGCGGCCCGTGGACTGGCAGTCGACTTCCGGCAGTCGAACGTTGAGGGTGAACTGGTCGATTGGGTGCAGGAGGCGCGGGGCAAGGCCAAGGGCATCATCATCAATGCCGGTGGCTATACACACACCTCCGTTGCCATCCTCGATGCCCTGCAGGCCGTCGGTCTGCCCGTCATCGAGGTGCATCTTTCAAATATCTTCCGCCGCGACCAATTTCGTCAGCACTCCTACATTTCGCTTGCGGCAACGGGCGTCATCTGCGGTCTCGGCGGCAAAGGCTACGAACTTGCTGTCGAAGCCCTGGCGAACATCTTGACGGCCGCCAACAAGGCGTGACGATCGCATACACACTTAGGCTATAGTCGAACATAAACGGATAAACCTCGAGGACAGAGGACTGATGACCGCAAAAGACCAGGGGCAAAAGTCGGGAAGCGCCGAGGGTCAGATGATCCGTGAACTCGCCGACCTTCTCAACGATACCGGCCTCACAGAGATCGAAATCGAGAAGAGCGGTCTCAAGATTCGCGTGGCGAAAAAAATCTCGATCAACGCCACCCCGCAGGCCTACGCCGCGATTGGGGCTCCGGCTCCGCTCGGCGCTCCGGCATCGGCTGACGCGAAACAAGCCACAGCGGTAACCGATCTTTCCAAGCATCCCGGCGCCGTAAAATCGCCGATGGTCGGCACTGCCTACCGTTCGCCCGAACCCGGCGCACCGACCTTTTGCGAAATCGGCAGCAAGGTGAACCAGGGCGACACGCTGCTGATCATCGAGGCCATGAAGACGATGAACCAGATACCGGCCCCGCGTGCTGGAACGGTGAAGGCGATCCTCATCGAGAACGCCCAGCCCGTCGAATACGGCGAACCGCTGATCATCATTGAATAGAGCGCCGCCGGCGAATGCAGACCGGCAAGGACGCTGGAGCCCAGATGTTCGATAAAATTTTGATCGCAAACCGGGGAGAAATCGCCCTACGCGTGCAGCGCGCATGTCGCGAACTCGGCATCGCAACGGTCGCGGTACATTCAACCGCCGACGCCGATGCCATGCATGTCCGGCTCGCCGACGAAAGCGTCTGTATCGGCCCGCC
>DATBRP010000029.1:0-4525 GCA_036560245.1 Hyphomicrobium sp. | reverse complement strand
AA
This sequence comes from Hyphomicrobium sp., assembly GCA_036560245.1. GTDB lineage: Bacteria > Pseudomonadota > Alphaproteobacteria > Rhizobiales > Hyphomicrobiaceae > Hyphomicrobium_B. The sequence goes on along the minus strand of DATBRP010000029.1, from coordinate 4,523 downwards.
CGGCGGGATCTCCGAGATACGCCTGATAAAGCCGTTCGAAGCCGCCGCTATCGACGGCGCGCGCCGTCGCGGCGAAAGCGAACGCCGCGTCGACGCTCTGCGCCATTTCGGCGGCGCCGCGAAAGCCGTGGCGCATTTGCCCGTCGATCCAGCGCGGATTCGCGGCGCGCCCATGAACGACGCGGGCGGTCTCCTCTTCGAGCGTGCGAATGCTCGGCGCTTCGGGCGCGCCGGTGTCGCCATGATAAAGCGCGACGCCGACGTTTCCGACCGATGCCGCGGCGGCGGCGAAGCCGCCTTCGTGCGCGGCAAAATCGCCACCCGTCAGCAGATCGATTTCGCGGTGATCCTGGATATGGACGAACGCGTCGGCGGCTTTGACGCGGGATTCAAAAGCATCGGCCGAAGCCGAACTTTCGAAGCCGTAGGTATGAGACGAACTTTCGAGATAGGACTTACCCAAGTCGGCTTGTGTCGACCAGTCGCCGCGATCAATCAGCTGCATCACACCCGCACCGAAATTGCCGGCGGCGGGCCCGAAGATCCGATCAAGATGTGCTTCGGTCTTCACGGCTTCGACGAGCGGATTGTCGCTCGAATCTTCTTGAAGCTGCGCAACGAGAGCTACGGCGCTGTCGAAAAGCGTGAGCTGTGCGCCAAACATATCGCGAAAGAGGCCCGATATCCGAAGCGTGACGTCAACGCGCGGTCGTCCAAGCTCGGCAAGTGCTTCCGTCTCGACGCCTGTGACACGATACGAATGCTCATCCCAAACCGGACGGATACCGAGCAACGCCAGTGCGGTGGCAAGCTCCTCGCCGCCTGTGCGCAGCGTGGCGCTGCCCCAGAGATCGAGTACGACGGCCCGCGGCCATTCGCCGTGATCGGAAACATAGCGGTCAAGAATTGCCTTCGCGGCGCGCTTGCCATTGGCCCACGCCGTCGGCGTCGGAACGGCGCGCGGATCGACGCTGAAGAGATTGCGGCCTGTCGGCAGTACGTCCGACCGACCTCGACTCGGAGCACCGGCCGGACCCGGTTCGATGAATTTTCCGTCGAGCGCGCGAACGATTGCGTCAAGTTCCGTATCGTCAAGTATGTGCAGCCCGTCGCGGATGCTGAGTTCCTTCACATCGCAAAGGAATGCATCGATGCGCATCAACGCGTCTGCAGACGCCATGCCCGTTTCGAGACCGCAGCGCTCGGCGATACCGGCGCGGACGGCGGCATCGACGATCAGTTCAGAGAGTGCCTTGCGACGGCGCGGATCGAGGCCATCGGCAGATGAAAATTCATCGACGAGCCGTTCGACCTCTGCCAACGGCCCCGCGATGCCAGCATCCGTCATCGGCGGCGGGCGGTGTCCGAGCGTAACGGCCGCGACGCGGCGCTTGGCCTGCGCGGCCTCGCCGGGATCGTTGACGATGAAAGGATAGATCAAGGGCAACGGCCCGAGCACCGCGCGCGGCGCGCAGCCTTCGCTTCCGGCGACGGCCTTGCCCGGCAGCCATTCGAGCGTGCCGTGCGCGCCGAGATGAATGAGCGCATCGGTCTTCGCGACGTGACGGAGCCAGAGGTAGAACGCGACGTAGCTGTGGCGCGGCGGCGTCGCGGGATCATGATACTGCGCCTTGCGATCATGCGCTTGTCCGCGTTCCGGCTGCAGTCCGACGATGAGATTGCCGAAGCGCGCGGCGCGAAATTTGAAAACGCCGCCGATGCAAAACGTATCGTTCTCTGGCGTGCCCCAAGCGGAGATTACGGAATCGCGAAATGGCTGTGGGAGCTGATCGAACGCCTGCCGATAAGCTTCGACCGACCATTTAACCGCCGTCGTCTCGGTTAGTTTATGAACAAGCACGCGGGCGTCATCGGGCAGATCGGCGACGCGGTAGCCTTCACGTGCGAGACAATTGGCAATGCGCAGAGCGCTCTCAAATCCGTCGAGGCCGACAGCGTGCGCGATCTGATCCGGGCGTCCAGGATAGGTCGATAGCATCAAGCCGACGCGGCGCTCGCTGCGTGGCGCGGCGCGCAGGCGTGCCCACGCTGCCGCCAGCTCTGCGACATGGGCGATGCCGTGTTCGTAGGGCATGTGACGGACAACCGATAAACCAAGGTCGCCACTGAGATCGTCTTGTTCCTTGAACGAGATTACGCCAGCAAACAACCGGCCGTCGAGTTCCGGCAGAACGACATGCATCGCGAGGTCGGACGCGCCGACGCCCCGTTGCGATTGATCCCACAAAGCGCGAGGCAAATTGGCGAGCGCAACTTGCAAGACCGGGCAATCGGCCGCGTCGAGCGGAGAGCCCTCCGCGCCATCGCGCGCCGCGAACGCGGTTGCGTTGATGATGACACTTGGCGATAGGCGTTTCAGCTCACCGCGCAGCCATTCGGCCGCGTCTACAGCCTTTAGGCTTGGAACGTAAACCGCAGTCGCATTCAGTCCGCGGACTTCCAAGGCGTCCGCGAGCGCATCGATCGGCGCAACATCACCGGCGAGCAGATGCGAACGATAAAAGACGACAGCGGCTGAGCTGGCGAGATTCCCGCGTTCTGCAGGTTGGCGATAAACACCAAACGCCGGAATCGGATGCGCCTCGGGTATCGGCGCTCGTTCACCCGAGGCTCGCATCAGCAAAGCGCCGAGAGCTATGCGCGTGTTTTCGACACCGCCCGCGTCCAGCAGAGCTTCGAGCCGCGCGAGATCGTCGCCGCCGATCGTCGACAGCGCCGCCAACCGCATGTCGGGGCGACCGTCTCCCGGAACGATTGCCAGCGCGACACCAAGCTCGCGGCAACGCTTGCTCAACTGTTCGCCGCCGTAGCGCCAGTAGTCGAGACCGCCAAGCAGCCTCACCAAGATTGCCTTCGATCCCTTCACCGTCGCATCGATGAAAAGGTCGACCGACATTGGATGGCGCAGCGCGCTGAGATTGACAACGCGAAGACTGGGTCTCTGCGCTTCCGGCGTGTCACGGAAAGCGACGGCCGCCATTGCCAGATCAGAATCGGAAAAGGACAGAACCAGAATGTCCGCAGGCAAAAGCCCGAGATCCTGCACTACGGCAGCCTCGTCAAGCTCTCTCGCCTCGCGGACAACAATGTGCATCAGGCGCCGCCCGTCAGCGTTCGCGCGATTGCCTCGCGGTCGAGGCCTTTCTGGCCGATGACGACGAGACGGCCGACGCGAGATTCGTCCGGCTGCCAGGCGCGCTCGTAACGCGTATCGACGCGCTCGCCGACACCTTGCAACAAAAGGCGCATTGGCTTGCCGTCCACGGCGGCATAGCCCTTGATGCGCAGAACGTCGTGAATGCTGGCGACGCTCTTGGCGCGTGAGGTGAGATCAGCCGGAGATGCGAGCGCCGGTATTTCGACGATGAACGTTTCGAAGTCGTCATGATCGTGCTCGGCTTCGTTGTCGTGATGCGACGGGCGCGCAGCGAGATCGTTCTCGGCCGCTGCGGAAAGCCCGAGCAGAACGCTCGCCGGTACGCGACCTTCACGCGTCGCAACGATCTTGATGGCGCGCGGAACGCTTCTCTTGATCTCTTCCGAGATCGAAGCCGTCTCCTCGTCCGACAAAAGGTCGGTCTTGTTCAGCACGACGAGATCGGCGCAAAGAAGCTGATCTTCGTAGACCTCCTCGAGCGGGTTGTCGTGATCGACTGAGGGATCGACCGCGCGTTGCGCTGCGACTTTTTCCGGATCATCGGCGAAGCGGCCGGCGCGTACCGCCGGGCCGTCGACCACCGTGACGACACCATCGACGGTGACGCGATTACGAATGTCGGGCCATTCGAAAGCCTTCACGAGCGGTTTCGGCAGCGCCAGTCCGGACGTCTCGATGATGATGTGCTCAGGTGCTGGCGTGCGCGACAGAAGCGCTTCGAGCGTCGGTATGAAATCTTCAGCGACGGTACAGCAAATGCAGCCATTCGTCAGCTCGACGATATTTTCCTCCGGGCAGCTCTCAATGCCGCAAGAGCGCAAGATCGTGCCGTCAACGCCAACGTCGCCGAATTCATTGACGATCAATGCCAAGCGGCGGCCTTCGGCGTTCTCGATCGTGTGACGCACCAGCGTCGTCTTTCCGGCACCGAGAAAGCCGGTAACAATCGTGACGGGGACTTTGCGCGTGGTCATTCAGACGGCTCCAATTCAAATTGCAAAATGCGAAAGGCGTGAGCGCGAAGCACAACGCCGCGTTATCGGATGTTGGGCTTTAAGGGAGCGCGCTGATTGGCGCGGCGAGAATGGCATCTTGCATCTTAACCTTTCCACGCCCCACCGGCGCCGGTTTGAATTGGCTGCGTGACGGCAGGTTTCCTGGCTCGCGGGTCGCGGCATCTGGCAACCTTCCCGGGCCTCGCCCAGTGGTACATTTGCCATGTGCTCGCCGCTTACAGTTGCGGGGGCAGCTGCGGAGTTAAACCGCATTCCCTTTGAACCCTCTTGCGAGGGACCGTCGCCTCAATCGATAAGTGACGGCCTATGCTTCGTCAATCGCCAAGCTC
>DATBRP010000028.1:0-2643 GCA_036560245.1 Hyphomicrobium sp. | reverse complement strand
GGTATTCAGAACTTGGAGCGGCTTGAGCCAAGCCAGAGCACGATCGGCACTCGCCTCCGCCTGTTCTCCCCCGGCCTCCGTCAGCGCATGAGCGACAAGCGCAGTGTCCCACACCGGCGACAGGCAGGGCTGGCAGTAGGCTTCGTCGTCCTTAACGATCAGCAGCTTTTCGATCGAACCACGCGCAGTACGGTAATCCGGATGATCGTGCCGATATCCGAGCGCGTCGTAGACCAGCACCGAATTGACCATCGCAGGAAAAATTGCACCGAGGCCATCCTCGCCGTTGAGCCGCTCGGTGACGAATGCCACGGCCTTGTCGATCGATGTCTTTCGCAACGACTTCGGAAACATCGGTTCGAGCAGGCGCAGCACACGGTCGATTCCACCAAAGATCTGCGACCACGGAAATGTCTGATGCGGTCCCTTCGGCCAATTACGAACCTCTTCCGGTGGCGTACTAAACAACTCGGCGATGCCGACGCCTTTCGGATTGCGCGCCCTCGGCTTCAACGCATTGAGCACGGTCAACGGCACCAGGACCGTTCGCGCCCAATAAGAAATCTTGTCGATGTGAAACGGAAACCAGCGCGGCAACAGCATGATTTCGACCGGCATCACCGGCACACCCGTCCACGGTATGACATCGAAGAGTGCCAGCAGATTTCGCGTAAAAACGTTGCTGTGCGCCGCGCCGCCTTGAGAAAGAATCCAGGCGCGGGCCCGTTTCATGTGAGGCTCGTCGATCCCCGCGCCGATCATCTTCAGCGCGTAGTATGCCTTGACGCTGGCGCTGATGTTCGAAACGCCGGCGTGGAACAGCGGCCAGCCGCCGTCCTTGGACTGAATTCGGCGCAAATAGCTCGCGATCTTCGCTTCGAGCGATGCATCGACCGGCTCGCCGAGATAGTGCCGCATCAAAACATATTCTGCCGGAATGGTGGCGTCGGCCTCGAGCTCGAAGACGAAATGTCCGTCGTCGCGCTGCAGCGCCAGAAGCGAATTTTGCGCGGCAGAAATTGCTGCGTCGATTTCCGGACCCGCGATTTCGCGCACCGATCCGCCGCTATCGAGATGAGCCGTTCTTATCGCTGTATCGAATTCCATTGAGGCACTCCCCGAAACCCGAGCGTCGTATCAGATACTTGCTGCCATCGCCAGTTTGGCGGCTTCTTCACCGGAGCGGATTGAACCCTCAATCGTCGCAGGCAGGCCTGTCGCCGTCCAGTCACCCGCAAGGAGAAGATTGGTCCAGCGCGTTTTCGTCGAAGGCCGAAGCGCGTTTTGCGCTGGCGTCGCAGCAAACGTAGCCCGGCGCTCCTTGACGATTTGCCAGGGCGGCAGACTGTCTTTCATTCCTGCGATTTTCGCAACCTCGGACCAGATTTGCCGCGCCAACGGCTCGCGCTCCGTTTCATTGAAACGATCGGCGGAGCTTACCGTCACCGACAACCGGTCCTCGAATGCGAACAACCACTCCGTCGTGGAATTGATCACACCAATGATCTTTTCCAAATTCGCGGGCGGCGCAATTCTGAAATGCGCGTTGAGGATCGCCCTGTATTCCGTCGGAACTGTGATTTCTGGCACCAGCGTCCGCGCCACCCACGCGGGTACAGCGAGGACAACACCATCTCGCGGTCCGAGACCGATCCGCCCTTCCGCGAAAGCCAACGCGCCAACGCGACCGTCTGCAAATTCAAACGCACGCAAAGCATTGTCGAACCGAACTTCGCCGCCGTTTTTCTGAATGAACGCGATGGCCGGATCGACCAACGCCGGCCCTAACCCATTTGGGGCGATCAACGGACGGCAGGCCTGGCCACCGCGCGCCAGCGTTTCGCGAATGACGGCAGCGGCAAGACGCGCCGAACCCTCGGCGGGATCGCAGTTCAACGCCGCCAGAAGTACCGGACGCATGAGCTTGTGGTAGACGTCACTCTCGAGATCGAGCCTGTCGCCGACGGTCTCGTCTCCCCCGGCCACGAGCAGCCGACCAAGCCGCGCATAATCCAAAGCATGCGTTCGCGGCACGCGCCGCCCGTTTGAAAAAATCCACCACGGCAGAGGACCATCGTTCGGTCGCAGCACCCACCGCTCCCCGGATGCTGGATCGCAGAACGTAAATTCCGAGCGATCCGGTCCGGACACGAGATGACCGCCGCCGATCAATTTCAGAAAGCTGAGCGCGCTGTCGTTGCCCGAAAGAAGCAGATGATTGCCGTTATCAATCGTCAAGCCCAGCGTCGGCTCGTAGTACGACCGGCATCGGCCGCCCGCGTGCCGCGCCAATTCATGCACGATGACTTTCCGGCCCTGGCGCGCAAGCTGAACCGCCGCCGACAGACCGGCAAGACCGGCCCCGACGATATGCGTCGTGCCCGAAGTCATTAGAAAATGCCGTCCCGGAGAACCGCCCACAGGACGTAGCGCTTTGAACGGCGGACATCGGCGCGCGGAGCATGCCAGCCGCGCGAAATCAACTTTTCGAGGATGCCACGGTAGACCGTCGCCATCATGCGCGGCGATCGTGCAGCGCGGCGCGGACATCGCGCCATGATCGCTTCCGATTTATTGTAGTAATTCCGCGTCTTCTGCGCGATCTCCCGGCAAACCTTGTCGAGCGCCGGATGCACCAAAATG
>DATBRP010000027.1:0-19572 GCA_036560245.1 Hyphomicrobium sp. | reverse complement strand
GGGTCAGTGGTCGTCATAAGGTCGGAATTTCATGCGCTTTGAATTTGGGTTCCCTTGGCGCGCGGTCGCTCGCGCGCTTGTAGTGCTCGTGCCGGTCACGCTGGCAGTTGCCGCGACGGCATCGGCAGAGCCGCGCGCGGCCGCCAGGCCATCGAACCGAGATCTCGCAGCCGCTGCAGATCACCAATCCATTATCCGCATCGAGGATACCGGCGGCGCGCCGATCCGGAGAAATATCAAGATCGGTCTCGGAAAGTCCGTTCTGATCGAATTTCCGCACGCCGTACGCGACGTCATGGTGTCAAACCCCGCTGCCGTCGATGCCGTGGTGCTGAGTTCCAACCGAGTCTTTCTCTTGGCGCGGCAGATCGGCGAGGCGAACGCGTTCTTCTTCGACACCTCGGGCGGCCAGTTCGCAACGATGGAGGTTTACGTCGAGCGCGAGACGGCCGGGCTCGAGAGCCTGCTGAACAGGCTGATCACCGGCTCCAACATCAAAGTCGAAATGCTGAACCAGTCGGTGGTGCTCACTGGATCGGTCAAGAGCCCAGTCGATTCCGTTCGCGCGGCGGACCTCGCGAAGCAGTTCGTGAACGTTCAATACGATGTGCAGGATAAGGAAAAGACTGAGGGCGTATCGGTTTCCAAGGCTGCCTTCAGGAGCGACACGGATGCCGTCATCAATATGCTGACGGTCGAAGCCGAAGAGCAGGTGATGCTCAAGGTTACGGTGGCCGAGGTGAAACGTACGGCGTTGAAGCAGTTGGGCGTCAACCTTGGCGGCATGCTGCAGTCCGGAAGCTTCTCGACCACGCTTCTGACCGCCAATTCATTTCCGATATCGGCGGCTCAGGGACTTGGTACGCTTCCGACCTTTGGTGTCGGTACGGCGGCCAGTGCGGCCTGCGCCATTGGGCAAGTCTGCGCTTTCAACTCCGGTCCCGGCGCCGGTTCCTTCGGTAACAGCGGTTTGGTTTCAGGCTGGGGCAACAGCCGGAACAATATCCAGTCAGCGATACGCGCACTCGAACGCGACGGCTTGATCCGGACGCTGGCGGAGCCGAACCTCACAGCTATTTCGGGCGAACCGGCCGAATTTCTCGCCGGCGGCGAGGTGCCCTATGTCACCGGCATCGATACGCAGTCGGGCGTCAGCTCTGTGGCCTTCAAGAAGTTCGGCGTCCAGCTAAGCTTCACTCCGGTTGTTTTGACCGAAGGCCGCATCAGCCTGAAGATCGACACGAGCGTCAGCGATATATCCGGCTTCATCGCCAACAATCCGGTGTTCGACACGCGGCAGGCGAAGACAGTGGTCGAACTGCCCTCCGGCGGTTCCCTCGCGCTCGCCGGTCTCATCTCGACCAAGACGCAGCAGAACATCGACGGTTTGCCCGGCGCCAAGGACATTCCTATCCTCGGCACGCTGTTCCGCAGCCGCGACTTCCAGAACGAAGAGTCGGAACTCGTCGTCATCGTCACGCCATATCTCGTGCAGCCGGTTTCGCGTCAGCAGCTCGCGACGCCGGCGGACGGATTGTTTCCCGCAACCGACCTCAAAGCGGACTTTCTCGGTCACCTCAATCGGATTTACGGCAAGGGCGAAGGTGCGCCCTCCGGCGGTCTGAAGGGCGACTACGGCTTCATCGTCGAATAGTCAGGCCCCGGAGACGCATTATGCAGATCGAAGATACGACCGTCCGTGGACATCGAAAGACGCGGTTCGGCTTGGCCAAGATTCTCGCGCTTCTCATTCTTCCTGTCGCGGTGGCGGGCTGCGAGCACGATCAAGTCGGTCCGCAGGTCGCAGGCTGGCAGTTGGTCGATCCCGAGCAACGCCATCCCATTCTGGTTTCGCAAGAGCCAGCGACACTCAACTTGCGTATAGCTTCGGGCTCCGATGGCCTGACGGCGTCGCAGCGCGGCCGAGTGATGGACTTCATCAGCCGTAACAAGGCAGGCGATGCAGGCAACAGCCGCTTCGTCATCGCTGCGCCCGGCGGCTCGGCGAACGAGAGCGCGGCGATGGACGCGGCCGACGATGTGCGCCGGTTGATGCTTGCGAGCGGATATTCCGAGACGTCGATCGCCATGGAGGCATATCACGCTCCGGGCCGCGAGGCGCCATTGCGTGTCTCCTATCTGCGCTATGTCGCCGATGCGCCGGATTGCGGTCAGGACTGGTCGGAGAATCTGGCGCGGTCGTATCAGAATACGCCCTATCCTAACTTCGGCTGCGCCTCGCAGCGCAATCTCGCGGTCATGGTCTCGAATCCCGCGGACCTGCTTGGGCCTCGGACGATGACGCCCCGCGACTCTAATCGCCGCGACGACATGTACAGCAAGTACGTCAAAGGCCAGGCTCTCGGCGCGGCGGCGGAAGCGGCAACAATCACGAAGCCTTCAGATTGATTTTTTGGAGACGACATGTCCCAGCACGCTCAAGCCGTTCATGATGTCGATGGCGAATTTTTCGAGGAGGCTGCCCAGCAGCCGGCCTCGCCGAACGAGCGCGCCCGGCCAATTCCACGGATTTCGATTCAGGCCTTTTGCGACGACGTGCGTATGGCCGAGGTGCTGCAATACGCGGCCGACGACCGCCGCTTGTCCAAAGCTCACGTCAGCGTGCATATGGGCGGCATCGCTGCGGCCGTCTCACACTATGTCGATAGTCCGACGCCAAATCTAATCATTGTCGATAGTGCGCTTAATGGCGGGCAGCTGATCGCCGAACTCGATCGGCTCGCGGAGAGCTGCGATCCGGGAACGAAAGTCATCGTCATCGGCCGGCACAATGACGTGCTGCTCTATCGCGAGCTTCTCAAGCGCGGCGTCGGGGAATATCTCGTCGCGCCGATCGAGCCGATGGGCCTGATGGAGAGCATTTCGAATCTTTACAACAATCCGGATACCGATCCGGTTGGCCACGTGTTCGCATTCATCGGCGCCAAGGGCGGTGTCGGTTCGTCGACGATCTGTCACAACGTCGGCTGGACCATGTCGGAGATATTGAAAACCAACGTCACGATCGCCGATCTCGATCTTGCTTTCGGCACGACGGGCCTCGATTTCAACCAGGATCCGGTGCAGGGTATCGCGGAAGCGCTGGCGGCGCCAGAACGTCTCGACGATCAGCTGCTGGACCGCTTGCTGACCAAATGTTCCGAACATCTTTCGATTTTCGCGGCCCCCGTCGTCATCGAACGCGACTACGACATTTCGCCCGAGGCGTGCGAGATGGTCATCGACGTGGTGCGCCAGAACGTTCCGTTCGTTGCCATCGATCTGCCGCACGGCTGGTCGGCGTGGTCGAAGCGCGTGCTGCTGCAGGCCGACGAGGTCGTGATCACGGCGTCTCCCGATCTCGCGAACCTGCGGAATGCAAAAAACATTGTCGACCTCCTGAAGACGTCACGCAAGAACGACAACAAACCGCATCTGATCCTGAACATGGCAAATCTGCCAAAGCGTCAGGAAATTACGGTCAAGGAGTTCGAACAGGCGCTCGATGCCAAGGTCATGGCTGTGATCGACTATGACTCGGAGACATTCAGTCAGGCATCGAACAACGGCCAGATGATTGAGGAATTGAGTCCGAAAGCTAAAGCGGTCGAGAAGTTCCACGACATCGCGCTCAAGATTACGCGCCGCAAGGACGTCAAGGCCGACAAGTCGAGTTCGCCGTTCGCCGCCATCGTACCGATCCTCGAGAAGCTGAAGCTCAAGCGTTAAGGACATCACCATGTTCGGCAGGCGCTCGAATGATCCCGTGCCCACGAAAAGGACCGAGCCGCAGTCGCCTGCGCCTCAGGCTGCCGTGGTCGCCTTAGAGCAGAAGGCGCCGGCGCAGCCGCGACAGAGCGCACCTCTTGCGCCGCCGCGTCCCGAGCCTGTCGCGGAAGTTCAGCGCAAGCACTCGGAGGAATACTACGACGTCAAGACGACGGTCTTCAATGCGCTGATCGATACGATAGATCTGACGCAGCTCGCCAAGCTCGACACCACCGCTGCGCGCGAAGAGATTCGCGACATCGTCAGCGAGATCATTCAGATCAAAAACGTCGTGATGTCGATTTCCGAGCAGGAAGAACTGCTGGAAGATATCTGCAACGACGTTCTTGGTTATGGACCGCTCGAGCCACTGTTGGCGCGCGATGACATTGCCGACATCATGGTGAACGGCGCCAACACGACCTTCATCGAAGTCAACGGCAAGGTGCAGAAGACCAGCGTCCGTTTCGCCGACAATCAGCAGCTGATGAACATTTGCCAGCGCATTGTCAGTCAAATCGGTCGGCGGGTCGACGAGTCGAGTCCGATCTGCGATGCGCGCCTTCCGGACGGTTCGCGAGTCAACGTGATCGCGCCGCCGTTGGCGATTGATGGACCGGCACTCACAATCCGAAAGTTCAAGAAGGATCGCCTCAAGCTCGAAGATCTCGTCAAATTCGGCTCGATCACACCGGATACCAAGACGATTCTCGAAATCATCGGCCGTGTTCGCTGCAACGTCATCATCTCGGGCGGCACAGGCTCCGGAAAGACGACGTTGCTCAATTGTTTGACCGGATCAATCGACAACGACGAGCGCATCATCACGTGCGAAGACTCCGCCGAGCTTCAATTGCAGCAGCCGCACGTTGTCCGGCTCGAAACGCGTCCGCCCAATCTCGAGGGAGAGGGCGAGATCAAGATGCGCGATCTCATCAAGAATTGCCTTCGTATGCGGCCCGAACGGATCATCGTCGGCGAGGTCCGTGGGCCTGAGGCGTTCGATCTTTTGCAGGCGATGAATACGGGCCACGACGGATCGATGGGGACGTTGCACGCCAATAGTCCGCGCGAAGCATTGGGCCGTCTCGAATCGATGATCATGCAGGGCGGATATGCGCTGCCGATTAAGACCATCCGGGAGATGATCGTCGGCTCGGTTGACGTGATCGTTCAAGCGTCGCGTCTGCGCGATGGCTCGCGCAAGATCACACACATCACCGAGGTGCTCGGCATGGAGGAGGAGACGGTTACGCTGCAGAATCTCCTCGTCTACGAAATCACCGGCGAGGATGCCAACGGCAAGCTGCTGGGACGTCATCGTTCCACTGGCATCGCCCGTCCGCGCTTCTGGGAACGCGCCGAATATTACAGCGAGACGGAGCGGCTGACGCGGGCGCTCGTGGAATCGGAAGTAGAGGACGACAACGGTAATCCGCTGGGGGATCGTCATGGCTGATGCGGGATTTCTCGCCTATCTCGCGCCTTTGTTGGCATCGCTGGCATTTGCGGGCGGCGTCTATGCGCTCGCGTATCCGTATTTTTCGGACGATCGTAAGAAGGACAAGCGGCTCGGAAACGTTATCGGCGGCAATGGGCGAAAGCTCGGCGGTGTGTTGGCTGAGGTTCAGAGCAGCCGCAAGAAATCCGTTGCCGAAACTCTGAAGGAGATGGACGACCGGCAGAAGTCCAACAAGAAAGTGACGATGGGTCTTCGGCTCGAGAGGGCCGGATTGAGCCAGACGCCGCGCGATTTTTATATCGCGAGTGCGGCGCTTGGCATCGTACTAGGCGGCATCTCGCTTTTCGTTTTAAATTTCCCCGTTGGGGGCGCCGTCGTTGCGACCTTCCTTGGGGCGTTCGGCATTCCACGTTGGGTCGTCAACAAGATCACCGCGCGCCGGCAGCAGAAATTTACGTCGCAGCTTGCCACTGCGATCGATATTATCGTCCGCGGCGTCAAATCCGGCTTGCCGTTGAATGAATGCCTGCAGGTTATCGCGCGGGAGAGCCCGGAGCCATTGGCCGGGGAATTCCGTAATATCGTCGAACAGCAAAGACTGGGCGTTCCGCTGTCTGAAGGGCTGGAGCGTATGAGCGAGCGGATGCCGCTGGCGGAAGTCCGCTTTTTGACGATCGTCATCGGTATACAGCAGCAGGCCGGCGGAAACCTCTCGGAGGCGCTCGGCAATCTCTCGGGCGTTATCCGCGACCGCCAGATGTTGGCGTTGAAAGTGAAGTCTCTTTCGGCGGAGGCGAAGGCATCCGCGATGGTGCTTGGATCGTTGCCGCCCGGCGTGATGACAATGGTCTACCTAACGTCCCCCGATTACATGATGCCCTTGTTCACGACAACGGTCGGACACTTCATGATCGCGGTGGGGGCGGTATGGATGTTTACGGGAATTTTGATCATGAAGAAGATGATCAATTTCAAGTTCTAGTATGTGTTTTTCTTTTCGATCTGATGTGACGGCGGTGCGTCGATGACGGCCTTTATTGAAACGGTTATGAATCCGCAGTTCGTCGCAACGGCGCTCGCAGCGCTTTGCGTCTTTGCCACGGTTTTGACCGTGGCTCTGCCGATGCTGCAGCGGGATCAGATGAACCGCCGCATGAAGGAAATGGCTATCGAGCGCAGCAAAATGCGCTCGCAGCGGCTTGCCGATATGGCATCGAAGGATCGTCAATCCGGCAAATTGCGTGCGGCGCCGAAGGGCTTCATGCAGCGCATCGTCGACGAGCTCAGACTTCGCGAGAGATTTGATAATGAGGAGTTGCGCGAGAATCTGAAGCGCGCAGGTTTGCGCGGCCAGGCGAACATCGTCACTTTCATGTTCTTTCGGGTCGCGGCACCGGTCGTCATTTTCTTTTTGGCGCTCTTCTATGTCTTCGTATTGACCGACACGGGTTACCCGCCGCTCATCAACGTCCTCATCGCGGCGGGCGCCGGCTTTCTCGGTTTCTATGTACCCAACGTTTTCATCACGAACCGCGTGCAGAAGCGGCAGATGTCGATCAAACAAGCGTTTCCCGATGCTCTCGACATGCTGTTGATCTGCGTGCAGTCAGGCATGTCGGTCGAAGCCGCGTTCGGCAAGGTCGGCAAGGAAGTTGCCAGTCAATCTCTGGAACTTGCCGAAGAGATGACGCTAACGACCGCGGAGCTGTCCTATCTCCAGGATCGCCGGCAGGCTTATGAAAATCTTGCAAAGCGCACGGGTCTTCCCGGCGTCAAGAGCGTAACGACGGCGCTCGTTCAGGCGGAGCGTTACGGCACGCCCGTTGGGCAGGCTTTGCGCACAATGGCGAAGGAAAATCGCGAAATCCGTCAGTCGGAGGCCGAGCGCAAGGCAGCAGCGCTGCCGCCGAAGCTGACGGTGCCGATGATCGTTTTCTTTCTGCCGGTGCTTTTCATCGTCATTCTTGGACCAGCGGGCATCAGCTATATGCAGCTGCCGAAATAGGCGGAGCATCCGGCCGTCTTCGGTTGCACAAATAAGTGTTGCGTTTGGCCCCGGTCTGCTTGCGGATCGGGGCCTTTTCTTTTTTCCAGGCATCACTTCGGAGTTTAGGTGACGCCGCGCGCTGTTGGGCCGAGGCGCGCACGCATGCGCTCTCGCCGGTTTGAGCATTGCCATACGTCTAGGAGACGGATCGGCCGTGGCGGTACAAACGTGCGATCGGTGCAAAGACTTGAAAGGGTCGGCTCTTCTAGTGGGCCGTACCCTTGAACGCAGCGGGGAGCGCGGTTGATGTGTCGACGCTGCTGGTCTGCCAGACGTTCGGTGCGTCGGAAGATGCTGTCACCGAAGTGGCGAAATTGGCTTTCTGATCCTGTTGTGCGGGCGCAGCTTGAGCAACCGATGTTTGGGACAAGAAGCTCTTGGCGTCAGGCATGTCGGTCTTCGGATCGAGCTTGACCATTTGCTTTAGGTAACTGGTGTTAGCGGACGCGACATCGGCATTGAGCACGCTTGAGGCGACTGAGCGCGATTCGTCGTAACGACCTTGCAGGCCAAGCACGAGCGCAAGATTTTCACGCATTTTCGGTGTCGCGTCGGGAGTAGCGATGGCCTGCCGCAAGATTTCTTCGGCTTTCTTGGGGTCGCCCATCATCGCGTGTGCCATCGCGAGGTTGTTCATTACACCCGGGTTTTTCGGCGCCAGCGTCAAGGCGCGTTCGTAAAACGGGATGGCGTCGCTGTACTTGCCTTGTTTCGCCATGACGGTTCCACGAGCCGAGATGACGCGCCAATCGGGCCGCGTCGGGTCGTCTGCGGCCGCGAGCAGCTGATTGGCGACGTTTACCTGGTTGAGATCGAGTGCCAAGCGCCCGTACTCTCCTTCGAGTTCGGGATTATTGGTGTGAATCATGCTCGCCTGCTGCAGAATAGACATCGCCTTCCGCTTTTCGCCGAGCGCCTTCAGGTCCCTTGCGTAATTAAGCGCCGTCTGAAGTTCCGTCGGCTTTTTCGCGTATTCCTTTCCCCAATAGATGGTCGCTTTCTGCAACTCCGTTTGGGGCACGGCGGGGCTCTCGTCGGACGCATCGGTCTTGTCCGGCTTCAGCGCCAAGCTCTGCAACAGTTCGGGCGACTGCGAGCAAGCGCCGAGGAAAAGCGATGCCGTCAAACTTGCGAGAACCCCGAAGCGGCGGGGCTCGATCAGCAATGCGAACGCGTGACGGGGGCGCTCAATGCGCATCATGCAGTCTCCGTGGGCCAAGATTCGCGGCCCAAATCCGCCGAATCTGCGAGACGTCAGTTTCTGAGGCAGGCGTCAATAAACGCTTAAGTTTCATCCGGCTGCCGTGGTAGCTGATGCAACATACGGCGCGTCGGCACCACGCTTGGCTTGCGACGCTCCGTGAACTCTGTTGGATGATTGCAAGACAGGACTGGCGGCGAGAGGAACGATGATCGAGACAACGGCATGGTCGGTGAAAGACGTCTTCATGCAAGGGCCGGCGGCGGCTGCCGACGTCCCTATCTATTTCGCGCGATCGGCCGATCCCGGTGCGCTCGGCACGCTCAGCGATCATCAGAAGGCGTGGCTCGCAGCGCAGAAATTCTCGGGCGCCGCGAAGCGCCATGTTCTGATCCCGAGCGCCGAGGGGGGGATTGCCTCGGTCGTCTTCGGTCTGGGAGACGGACGGCACGGGGAGCCGAGCGGACCGTCCGAACTGCTTACCGGATTGCTTCCCGCTGCTCTGCCGGCAGGCAACTATCATTTCGCTTCCGAGACGGCGGACGCGGAACTCGCCGAACTCGCGTGGGCACTCGGGGCTTATTCCTTTTCGCGTTACCGGCGCAAGGACACGAGCGCCGGACGAGCCAAATTGCGTCTTCCAAGTGCTGGTGCGCCGCGCGTGATCAATACGGCGGAAGCCGTTTGGCTCGGCCGAGATCTCATCAACACGCCGGCGTCAGATATGGGCCCCGCCGATATCGAAGCGGCCGCCCGTATGCTGGCCGAACGTCATGGCGCGGCGATCTCGGTCGTGACGGGCGATGACCTTCTGGCGCAGAATTTCCCGATGATCCATGCCGTCGGACGCGCCAGTCCGCGCCAGCCGCGGCTGATCGATATGACGTGGGGACCGGCGGGGGCACCGAAGATCACGCTTGTCGGCAAGGGCATTACGTTTGACACCGGCGGTCTCGACATCAAGCCGGCGAGCGGCATGCTGTTGATGAAAAAGGACATGGGCGGTGCCGCGACCGCACTGGCGCTGGCGCATATGATCATGGGGCAAGGGCTGAAATGCCGTTTGCGCGTCATTATACCGACGGCTGAAAATTCCGTCGGCGGCGATGCTTTCCGGCCGGGCGACGTGCTCTCAAGTCGCGCGGGCCTCAGCGTCGAAATCGGCAATACCGACGCCGAAGGCCGTCTCGTGCTTGCCGATGCGCTGGCGCTCGCCGATAGCGATGAGCCGGACAGCATCTTCGTGTTTGCTACACTCACCGGTGCGGCGCGCAGTGCGCTTGGCCCTGATCTCCCGGCCTTCTTCACCGACGATGAAAGCTTCGCGCAAAGTCTGCCGCCGCTCGCCGCATCGATCGGTGATCCGCTATGGCGGTTGCCACTGTGGGACGGTTATCGGCGGCATCTCGACAGCGAGGTCGCCGATATCAACAATGTATGGGAATCGCCCTTTGCCGGGGCCATCACCGCGGCGTTGTTTCTCAGGCGGTTCGTCAGCAAAGCCCGCCGTTTCGCCCATTTCGATCTCTATGGTTGGCGGCCGACGGCGCGGCCGCTCGGTCCAAAGGGCGGCGAGCCTCACACCGCGCGAGCGGTGATGGAACAATTGAGACGGGAACTCCCGTCGTGACGACAAAGGTTTCCAACCGAATGTCCGGAACGCTTGATCCGCGTCGCAATGCCTTTCGTTCCGATCTCGCCGCGAAGATGCTTGAAGGCGTCGTCAGAGCTGAACGTTATGTGGTGGGGGAGCCGGCATTCGTGGTGCGGGCGAACGTTCCGCTGCGCAAGGCACCAGACCCGGCATACGGATTTGAAACCGAGGCGCTCTTCGGCGAACGTGTGACGGTTTTCGAGGAAACGAACGGATGGGCCTGGGTTCAGCTGGCCCGCGATGGATACGTCGGATACATGGCTTCCGACGCACTGCGGCGTGGGGCGTCGAATCCAACTCATAGGATACAGACGCTCGGGACGTTTCTCTATAGCGCGCCGGACATCAAATCGCCGCCGCTGATGCATCTTCCGATGAACGCGCTGGTGACGGCACGTGCCGGCGACGAGCGATTTTTTGAGGTCGAAGGCGGTGGGTTCGTTTTTGCGCGGCATGTGGCGCAGCTCAATCGTCCTGCGCGCGATTTTGTCGAGATCGCCGAGAGGTTCGGCGGCGTGCCCTATCTCTGGGGTGGACGCACGCACATCGGCCTCGATTGTTCGGGTCTCGTGCAGACGTCGCTATTTGCCGCCGGTTATGCGGCGCCGCGCGATACCGATATGCAGCAAGCGGAGCTAGGAGAAGACATCTCCGCCCGGGGCGATCTCGAGGGGCTTACACGCGGCGACATCGTGTTCTGGAAAGGGCACGTCGGCATCATGATCGACGGCGTGCTGATGGTTCACGCCAACGCCTATCATATGCTCGTCGCCGTCGAGCCGTTGCCGGAAGCGGCGCAACGGATCAGCAAAACGGGCAGCCGCATTATCGCGGTGAAGCGATTGCCGCCGCGCTCAGTCGCCTAGCGGCGGTACGGCAGAAATCGATATGTGCGACGTTCCTCGTCCGCCTTGAGAGCGGAAAGCGAACGCACCGGCAGGTAGCGCCTGCCGATCCAATCCCAGCCGTCGGCGAGTTCGACGCGCATTTCGACAGCGAGCAGCAAATCGGTGAGGGCATTTCGTGTTTCGATCCGTTCGACGCGCCCGGCAGCGATGGCGGTCACGAGCGTCGGGAACAAGTCGAAGCGCTGTATCGATCTCTTTTCGTAGGTTTCTTCTTGAAGCATGAGCCCAAACGTCTGATCGGCATCGATCAACAGTTCAAAGGCACAAGCTCGGGGAAAATGCGGCACAACCGCCATCTTCCAATAGCGCTCCGAGGCTGCGATTTCGATATCGGCGCAGTCGCGCGTGCCTTTTGCCCAGGCTTCGAGTTCGACAAGCGTTTGCTCGAGGCGTTCTCGGAACACGTCGTTGGGAAGCATGGAATCGTTCTCGTGCGGACGATTTGAATGCGGAAGGATAATCAAAAGAAAAGTGCTTACGTGTTCTAATCAAAAACTGCGGTAAACTGCAATTCGGTTGGGTTTTATCTTGCGGCTCTCCTCGGCCATGCCGCCGGTCTTAATCTAATTTGCAAATCAGCCTGTTCTGCTTCGGCGAAGATCGGCCTCCCGGCGCGTGGCGGTGTTTGGAGCCGGTGCGGCCGGTTCGCTTTGCCATCCGCCGCCGAGAGCGAAGAAAATCGCGATCTGGCTGATGCTGACGTCGGTTTGGCCAGCGGCGTAGGCTTGTTCGGCGGCAGCAAGACTGCGGTCGGCGTCGAGGGAGGTCAGAGCATTGGTACTGCCGCCTTGCCAGAGTTGATGGGCATCGCGCGCCACCTTCGCCGCTCTGTCGCGCGCGTTTTTGAGATTCTTCAACCGGTCCAGACCGTAGGCATAGTTGGTCAGCGCACTTTCAATTTCGCGGAGTGCCGTCAACACCGTTCTGTCGAATGCGGCGAGGTCCGCCTTGGTCTGCGCTTGGGCTACACCGATGCGGGCGCGCGCTACGTTGGTATTGACGTTCCAACTGATCGTGGGACCGACGCCAAAGCGATTGGTGAGCGGCCCGAAGAGGTCCGATACGGCGCCCTGCGTACCGATGGATGCACCGATTTTGACATCGGGATAGAGTTCCGCCGTCGCGACACCGATCGTCGCGGTAGATGCGGCGAGCCGGCGCTCAGCGGCGCGCACATCGGGGCGTCGCCGAAGCAGGTCGCGGCCATCGCCGATCGGGATGGGCGACAGCAGCCGGAGGGGTTTGCGGCATTCGAGAAGCGAGCGGTCGTAGCTCTCGGGAGTTTGGCCGAGCAATGTTGTGAGGCGGTAGGCGGCATTGATCTGGCGCGCCTGGAGCAGCGGGATGCGGGCTTGGAATTCCTGATAGAGGCCCTGCTGACGGTCGATGTCGAAGCTGGCGGCGCGGCCGTTGGTTACCAGCGTGCGCGTGAATGCAATGGTCTGCTTTTGGATCGCCACGGTCCGGCGTGCGGAGATCAATTCGTTGCCGGTGTTGCAGATGTCGGCGTAGGCTCGCGTCGTGTCGGCGGCGACATTCACCCGAACGAGATCGCGGGCAGCGATCGCCGCCTCGTCTGCGGCTGTGGCGGCTTCGATGCCGCGGCGGATACCGCCGAACAAGTCGAGATCGTAATTGATCGCGATGCCGGTGTTGGCGATTTGATGTTCGGGCGGTTTGATATGGCTGAGATTTGCCTCGGCAGACTGCTGCACGTAGCTGGTGTCGAAATTAGCACTGCCATTGATCTGACGCGCCGTCTCGGCTTCCGCGAGCAGTGCGTGGCTACGTTCGAGGTTTGCTTCGGCGACACGTAGATCGGTATTGGCAACGGCAGCCTGCTGCACCAATCGCGCGAGCCTCTGATCATCGTAGAGGCGCCACCAATCGACGGCCGGCTCGGCGGAATTGGCTGCGTCCTGTCGCGATGCGAACCGACCCTGCGCTTCCGGCGCGTTGACCACGGCGTGTTTCGGTAGGCTGTAATCCGGTCCCACGGCTGCGCACCCGCCGAGCAGCAGCAGAGCCGCCAGCACGAGGATGCGATCAGCTCTCACCATGGAAAGCTCCGTTTCACCGTTACGTGACCGGGCCGAGGTTGAACTTCGACGGTGGCCGTCTGGCCGACGATGAGCTGAACGCCGGCCGGGACTTTATCGATGGCGATCCGCACCGGGATGCGTTGCGCTAAGCGGACCCAGGAGAAGGACGGATTGACGTTGGCGAGCGTGGATTCATGATCGCTGCGTTCGCGATCCACGACGCCTGCCGAAATGCTCTCGACATGCCCGTGGATCGGGTCCGCCACACCCATCAGATGGGCGATGGCTGGGTCACCGACATGAATCGCGGGGATTTTCGTCTCTTCAAAATAACCCTCGATGCGCATCGACTGCGTGTAGACGAGTGCCGCGACCGCTGCTCCCGCCGTCATGTAGACGCCGGCTTGAAGCGTCATGTTGGAGACGTAGCCGTCGACGGGCGCGCGAACACTGGTGCGGTCGAGGTTGAGTTTTGCAAGGTCGCGTGCCGCGACTGCCTGCAAGACGCTGGCACGCAATTCTGCAACGCGGGAGCTTCCTTGTTCGACGGTCTCGGCAGCTATGACGGTCGACAAGGAATGGTTGCGCCGATCGTCGCGCTCTGCCTGAGAGAGAGAGACCTGTTTGCTCTCGAGTACGGCTTCTGCCTGCTCGAGTGCCAGCTCGTAGCGCGGTTGGTCCATGACGACCAGGACTTGGCCTTTATGGACAAATTCGTTGTCGCGCACGCGCACTTCGGTGATGAGCCCGGCGACGTCCGTCGCCACTTGCACGATGTCGGCCCGGATCTTGCCATCGCGCGTGAGGGGTTCGACTTGATAGCGCTGCCAAAGCGCCTGCATGCCGAGCAGGACGATGGCTATCAGGAGCAAAGTCCCGAGGGTGCGGCTCCATAATAGACCATTCATCAGAGGGGAAATTCCCTTGGGAGCATGTGCGCGTCAGCGAGCGACGAGAGACCCCACCAGAAGAGTACGAAAAGCGCGAGATCCAATAGTCCGGGATGCCAGTTTACGCGATGCAGCGGGAGACGCTGCAGAAGTGGTCGCATCGCATAAGCCAGACAGGCTGCGAGCGTCGCCCAGACAAGGGCGGCCGGCGCGTAGACGCCAAAAATCTGAATTTCGTCGATCATGCCGCGGCCGCCATCCCAGGCCCCGCTTGGGCCGGAAAGAGATTGCAGCGCATACCGACTGTCGCGAGAAGCGCTTGGTGGCGAAGGGCATCGTTGTCCATAGTCTGAATGGCGGTCATCGCACCGTCGAGTGCGGTCAGTACTGACGCGCCGGCGGGAATCGCTATGCCGTCACGATGGCGTATTCGGAACAAATTGGCTACCTCGCTGAGCAGTTTATTGATGGCTTCGGCTGCGGTTCCCCGTGCGACTTCAGCGGCACGGCGCAGATGCAAAATGTTGCGGCCGACCCGCAAATCGCCGAGTCCGTCGGCGGCGTGGAGTTCATCGCCCTCACTGGCAAATGCCAAGCGCGCGGCGATCTGACCGGTCCGGTCGAGCGCAAGTGCGGTCCAGCTGCCGAAGTCTGGCTCGCCGCGTGCGGTTGCGAGCGCCTCAAGTTCGCGCCATTGCGCCCGAATCATTCGGCGCGCGCTCCAGATCACGCCGACCGATCTGAAAAGGCGCGTGACGGCTATGGTTATGACGATGCCCATCACCTGAGCTATTCCGGTATTCACAAATTCAGCGAAGTCCGGCTGGAAAGTTGCGACGAAGCCAAGGCCGACGATGAGACAGGAAAACATTGGAAGGGCTGCGCCCGAACGCGCCGGGTCCGCCTGGATGTAACCTATGCCGATCAGTGCGGGCGCTAGTGCAACGGACAGCATGCCGTAGCCGTCGATGCAGGGTAGCACGACGAACATGTAGATTGCTGCTATCGGAAACGTCGCAAGCGTCGCAAAAAGGTAGCGGCGGATAATGGGAGCCGGATCTTCCTGCGCGGCGAAGGAACAGGTGATGAGGGCCGCGAAGGCGGCCGTTGCCGAGCCGGCCGGCCAAGCGAGTAGAATCCAAACGGCACAATAGAGAATGACGGCTGCGGCGGTCGCGAAACCTGCCAATGCCGCCATGCCGGCGTCGCGCGCCATTGGCGGCGGTCTTTCGAGCAGAGTCAGATTCTGATTGTTGATGGGTTTATCGTCGAGCGCACGTACGAGGGTGCGGGCGTCGCGCACCGCTTCGATGAATTCCGCCATACGCTCGGCAAGACTGGCGGAAATCAACTCGTGCCAATCCGAGCTATGTCCGTAGTGTTTTGAAAGCGAACGCGCACGCGAGACGAGCGCAGCGCCGTTTGTATCGTCATCGCCAGCCGGCACGTTGGGCGGCTCGCGTAGCCAATCCCGCACCTGGTCTATCAGCGCCGCGAGGTCCGCGGCCACGTGGTCGCGGCCGCCGAGCAGGTCGAGCCGTTGCGCGGTGGCGGATGCGAGCGGGATCAGCGCCGCAAGACGTCGCTGCAGGGCGTGAACCAGACGTCTCGTATTGACTCCGCCTGCTGTGTCGTAGGGGAGATGTACGGCGATGATACCGAGTTCGGTGACGTCGGATGCCAGGCGCTGGCGGTGTGCGTAGGTCAGTCCTTGGTGACGCGAGTCGACCGCGCCATCGGCCCATGCCGTGGCGTCGGCAAGAAACGCGGCGGCGCGCGCATAAATGATCGACTTGACGCTTCTGGGCCGCAACAGCGCGTGAACCAGAGTGACGCTTGCGATGGCGAGCGTCATCTCCTCAACTCGAGAGATGGTGGTCGTGAAAATGTTTCCCGGATCGTCCAAATAGGGAAAGCTGATGACTGCGGCACTAAATCCGGCCATCTGAAATATGTAAGCCCGCGGCGTGCGATCAAGAACAGCCAAGTAGATGCAGAGGCCCGTCCAGCTCGCCAGACACAGGACAAGAAGCTCCGGTGAATTCTGAAGATTTGGGACGGTTACAATTGCTACTACAGCGCCCAGCAGGATGCCGATGAGCCGTTGAAGTGCCTTTGGCCGGAGTGCGCCCGACATAGGCTGCGCCGTGACGTAGACGGTGAGGATCGCCCACCACGGGCGCGGCAGGTCCGCAGCGAAAGCGATACCAAGCGTAAGCACGCACGCCAGGTAGCTGCTCAGCGAAAACAGAAATCTTTGAGTGTCGAATAGGAAAGGGTGGTGTCGCCAGCTATGCGCGTGAATTGGTGTCGACATGAGTGGGGGGAATAGCGCCTTCCGGGTGCGGAACTACGCAAAGATTCACGCGCCCACCCGGATCCGACGCGCGTCTAATACGCGTCTAGTGTCACAATACTTTTCAGCACACAAAGTCATATTATTGCTGCTTGTAATCAAAATTCTTTATGTGAAAAGGCGTGCTCAGACCGTGACACTCGCTGCTGCCGCCCTCAGTCCGGCGCGGACGTGGGCAATGATGCTTTCGTCGGCTTTGATCGAATGGACGGCGTAGGCCGAGTACGAGAATTCAGGGCTGTTCGGGACCAGAGCCAAGCGGCCATCTTCGAGAAACGGTCGAATAAAGCCGCGGCGGAAATAGCCGCTTCCGCCGGTGGCGAGGATATAATCGAGGGCGAGCGGTCCGTAGCTAATCGTCACAGGCGAGACTGAGTGAGTGGGAAAGGCAACGCGATACGCCTCCGCAAATTCGTCGCCCCAGTCGATCCGCACGTGATCGTCCAGATCGAGCGGTTTGTCGCTATGGTTCGTCCGGACGAGGACCAGTTTCTCCTCGAATATAAGTTCGGCGATCAGACCAGTGCGGCGCGGTGCGCCATATAGAATCGCCACATCGAGCGAGCCGTCTTGAACCTGTTCGACGAGTCGATCCGCGCTATCGATACGAGCCGATACCGCAAATTCCGGACAATGCTGTCGCATCCACAGCAGCCAATGCGGCAATAGGGGATTCGACACGCTCAGTTCCGCGCCAAGCGCCACTACGATGCCGCGGCCCTGCGGGAGAGCGACCGATCGGAGTGCCTGCTCGGAGAGCTGCACAAGGCTGGTAGCGAAACGCTGGAACTGTTGCCCGGCGGGCGTCAGGCGGGCGCCGGCTTTATTGCGCACAAAGAGCGGCCGGCCGAGTTCCTGTTCGAGGACCCGGATACGCGCACTTACCGCCGTCTGTGTAATGTGCAGATTAGCCGCCGCATTCGCAAAACTGCCTGTCTTAACAACTTCGAGAAATGTGCGCGCGGCGTTGATGTCCATAAAGGCGTGTCTTTCAGATCTTCACCACGGCGCGCGAATAGAGTGTGAGAGCCGCTTGCTGCGACTCTGCTAAAGCAGCGGCACCGTAGCGTAAAGCGGAGTCGCGGTTTTTGCGGTCTCGTGCGACGAGCTGCCGGTGGTGTGGTCTCGATTTTCAGGATGACGACCTGGTTGCCGCGACGCGGGCTCAGTTTGTTGTCGTTGCCATTTCGACGCTTTTGGGGAAAGCGAGCGTCTCGCACCTGGATAGCGACGTCGCACTTGGCCGAAGCGGAGCTTCCGGAAGTGCATAAAGATAATCTGTGAGCATCCCGTCTAATTTGTTCTACACGGAGCATCAGCCGTGTTCAAAAAAGCAGAAGACCGCGATTTAACATCGCGGCCTTCGATAATGTCGTGTTGTTCGCTAGGCGTCTTGGATGCTTAGCGGCAGACCCAGACGAACTCGTCGTAGTAATTCGACCAGCGCCAGCAGGAGCCGACACCGTACGCATACCAATGGCCGCGCCAGAAGCGGCGAGCGTGCGAGTGGTGATGTCCATGCCCGCGATGCGCATGATGACCGCGCCGGGCTTGATGGTGTACGCCGCCATGACGGCGGGCGGTGTGATGGTGTCCACCTCCGCCATGATGACGAGCGGCGCTGTGGTGTCCACCACCGCCATGATGCCCGCCACCGCTGTGGTGATGGCCGCCGCCATGATGGCCGCCTCCGTGCGGTCTCGCGTCAGCCGTCAACGGCATGAACAATGCGGCAGCTACAGCCGCGACGAATGTAAGGGATCGCAACACGTGTCTCTCTCCTGTGCGTTCTTCGTGAGGTTTGGGAAACGACAATTGGATGAGGGGCGAGCCTAACAGACCGATCAGGCAGCCATACCGGAAACGACAAGGCTGGCTAATGCCGGTCTAATAGTTCGCATTTATCATGAATTGCGTGGCCGCCGTTCATGCTCACCAAAGAAGAAACTCGGAACTCGGCAATATGATCCCATTGCCTCCGCATTATCGACGTCCTCGACCGGAGAAGAGGATACCTCGCCGGGTTTCTTGACGCCGTTTGCAAGGAGCGGCGAGAGATTTACGTCGCCGAATTATCCTGCCGGCCGCTCGGGCGACGGCCAAATTCTCACACTATCGAATCTTTCCGCCTCTTAGGTGCGGCGTCCGTTGACAGCTTCGGGCCTGCATGGCTGATGTGCCGCGGATAGTCCGTTTGCGACGTATCGGATGTCGATCGGCCAAGTTTAGCGATCGACGCTTTCGGGAGGGAGATTGTCATGCAAATGATCACGAAATTTGCTGTTGTCCTTGTGGCCGCGACCGCAGTCGCCGGCCTCGGCTCCGTTGATGCCAATGCCCTGGCGCGTTGCCGCGCCCCCGTCGAAGGTGCCGCGACTGCGACCGGTATTCTGGGCGCGGGTTCGGCAAAAGCGCGCGTCGAGGCTCGCGAGCGTTGGAAAGCGACTGTCGCGCACCTCTATGGTCCTCGGTACTCGAATTTCTGGAACGCGCAGAACAAGCAGTGGGACTGCAAAAAGGGTGCGATTCTGCTTGCCAAGTGCGTCGTCGTCGCCACGCCCTGCCGCTATTGAAGGTAGGGGCGTGAAGCCTGCCGCGATCGGCCGGCGGAAGGGCGTGGCATCGGGTCCCGCCCTTTTCGCTCCGAGTCGCTGAGGCATTTGCGACTTGGCCGCGAATGGGTTATCAGTCTGGCCTTCCGCACCCGTAGCTCAGCTGGATAGAGTGCTGCCCTCCGAAGGCAGAGGCCGTAGGTTCGAATCCTACCGGGTGCGCCATCGCAAAAGCTCAATTAAATCAGCTTGCGAAGCTGTGCCCTGCTGAACAAAGATGAGAACTCTGCGACGGAATACTCAAGCCACAGCCCTAGCGCCTCCGTAGCGCACGCAAAGATGCAGTTGCGCTAGAGACTCGCCACCGATCTCTGTCAGGATGTTGTTTTCGGGGTCGAACTTTTTGTGAGCTTCCGGTCACCGAGAGAACGTCGGCGACTCGCGTCACGCTGTCATGGCACGAGGTTCACGCTCTTGGCTTGGGCCAGAATTTCCGCCAGCACTCCCGCCGCAAGAGTGGCCTTGCTCTTGGCTCCGGGAATCGATCCGACGGGAGCGTGGAGCCGTGCGCGGGCGGTAGCTGCAAAGCCCTTGACCTGCAGCGCGTCGAGCCGCTGCCGATGCACAGCGTGGTTGCCGAGGACGCCGATGTAGAAGCACTCCGTCTCGAGGACCCGCGCGAGAATATCAGG
>DATBRP010000026.1:0-2663 GCA_036560245.1 Hyphomicrobium sp. | reverse complement strand
GGGCGGCATCCGGTCGTACAGCAGGCGTTGGCCAAGAACGGTGAAGCACAGTTCATCGAGAACGATTGCGTTCTCGGCAAGGATGGAAGCGAAGCGCCGGCTGGTTTCGAGCGGCCGCCCGAGGCGCGCATCTGGCTCGTGACAGGGCCGAACATGGCCGGTAAATCGACATTCCTGCGCCAGAACGCGCTGATCACGGTCATCGCGCAGATGGGATCCTATGTGCCGGCGCGGTCGGCTCGTATCGGTGTTGTCGACAGATTGTTCTCGCGCGTCGGTGCATCAGACGACTTGGCGCGCGGTCGCTCAACATTCATGGTCGAGATGGTCGAGACGGCGGCAATTCTCAATCAGGCAAGCGAGCGGTCGCTGGTGATCCTCGATGAGATCGGCCGAGGCACGGCGACGTTCGACGGCCTCTCAATCGCCTGGGCGACCGTCGAATATCTGCACGGCGTCACCAAGGCGCGGGCGCTATTCGCGACCCACTATCACGAGCTGACGGCGTTGGCGCGACGTCTCGATGGCATCACCAATGTCACGATGGACGTCACCGAGTGGCACGACACGATCGTCTTTCTGCATAAGGTTAAGGCCGGCGCGGCGGACCGTTCCTACGGCATCCAAGTCGCCAAGCTTGCCGGGCTTCCGCAGGCGGTCGTAGCGAGGGCACGCGAAGTCCTCAACCGTCTGGAAAAGGCGGACCGGCGTCCACGGCTTGGCGACGACAGCATCGACGACCTGCCGCTTTTCTCGGCAACGCGGCCAAAAAGCGGACTGGACGAGCGGCCTCCATCGGCCGTTGAAAAGATGCTGCTTGCCATGCATCCTGACGAATTGTCGCCGAAGGCGGCGCTCGAAAAGCTTTATGAACTGAAGGTGCTCGCTGAAACCGTGAAGAAGGCGAAGTCTTGACCCAGGACGTGCTGACCAAGCTCATTCCTCCGCCCTATTTCGACGGATTGGCGGCACGCCGTGAGCTGACCAAGCATTTCAACACCAGTTCGTCGGTTGCCGACGCTCGGGCGAAAGTTCTCGATAGTCTCAAGGCTCTGGTCAAAACCGGACGACAATCGGCGCGCAACGCGCTTGAAGTCGATGGCAACGGACGGCGCTGCGCGGCGGGTCTCAGTCTGTTTCAAGACGAAGTGATCCGGCTCATCTACGATTACACGGTGACGCACGTCTATCGGGCGACGAACCCTTCGGACGCCGAGCGTATGGCCATCGTCGCGACCGGCGGCTATGGACGCGGTCTGCTTGCACCGGGATCCGATATCGATCTGTTGTTCCTGCTGCCCTATAAGCAGACGCCGTGGGGCGAGAGCGTCGCGGAATACATGCTCTACCTGCTCTGGGATCTCGGCTTCAAAGTCGGGCATGCGACGCGAACCGTGGACCAGTGCCTGAAGCTCGGTTACTCCGACATCACCATCCGCACCGCCCTTCTCGATTCGCGATTGATACTCGGCGATGCGCAGCTTTTTGCCGAGTTCGAAGATCGATTTCGCTCCGAGGTCATCAAAGGAACGGCGCGGCAGTTCATCGACGCGAAGATGGCCGAACGCGACGACCGCATGCGCCGCGCCGGCGAAAGCCGCTACCGCGTCGAACCCAACATCAAGGACGGCAAAGGCGGCTTACGCGACCTTCATACCCTGCAATGGCTGTCGAAATATATTTTTGGACAGGAAGTCGGGGCGGCGGCAGTCGAAGCCGGCATCTTCACGCCGGAAGAGGTGCAGACGTTCCGCCGCTGCGAAGACTTCCTTTGGCGCGTGCGCTGCTTCCTGCACTTTCTGACGGGGCGCGCCGAAGAAGTTCTGTCGTTCGAAGTCCAGGCAGCGATGGCGCAAAGCCTCGGCTATACGAATCGCGGAGGTCTCCGCGCCGTCGAACGCTTCATGAAGCACTACTTCCTTGTTGCCAAAGACGTCGGCGATCTGACGACGATCCTGTGCGGCGCGCTTGAGATGCAGCAACTGAAATCGTCGCCGCACTACAAGCGTCTTCTCAACCCGCTCAACTGGAAGACACGACGCGAGGTTCGTCAGAGGACGGATTTTCGCATCGACAACGATCGGCTGAACGTCGCCGATACGAACGTCTTCGCGCGCGATCCGGTGAACCTGATCCGCTTTTTCGCACAAGCCGTCAGCATGGGCACGTACCTGCATCCGCATGCGATCCGTGTGCTGCGCGGGTCGTTGAGACTTATAGACGACAGTCTTCGCAACGACCCGGAAGCGAACCACATCTTCCTGTCGCTGCTGACCGGCAAGAACAATCCGGAAGCATCGTTGCGGCGTATGAACGAAGCCGGCGTGCTCGGCCGGTTTCTTCCAGAGTTCGGCCGCATCGTCGCGATGATGCAGTTCAATATGTACCATCACTTTACGGTCGATGAGCATCTGCTGCGAACGCTTGGCAACGTCACGGCCATCGAGCGCGGCGAACTCGCATCGGAACTGCCGCTTTCGACCGCAATTTTCCCTTCGATCCAGAACCGGCGGGCGCTCCTGGTCGCGGCGTTCCTGCACGATATCGGCAAGGGCCGTAAGGAAAGCCATTCGATCGTCGGAGCACGCATCGCCCGCAAGGTTTGTCCGCGCCTCGGGTTGACGGCCGCGGAAACGGAACTCGTCGTCTGGCTGATCCAAGAA
>DATBRP010000025.1:0-16169 GCA_036560245.1 Hyphomicrobium sp. | reverse complement strand
CAGCGCCGTCGTGGACGGCATCGCCGAACGTACGCCGAATTTGCGAGCCTCGTAGCTCGCGGCGACGACGACCCCTCGCTTGGCGGCATGCCCCACCGCGACGGGACGGCCCCGAAGTCCAGGATCGTCGCGTTGTTCAACGGACGCGTAAAACGCATCCATATC
The DNA here is from genome assembly GCA_036560245.1 of Hyphomicrobium sp. Lineage (GTDB taxonomy): Bacteria > Pseudomonadota > Alphaproteobacteria > Rhizobiales > Hyphomicrobiaceae > Hyphomicrobium_B. The sequence goes on along the minus strand of DATBRP010000025.1, from coordinate 16,004 downwards.
GACGTGAATGATTTTTCGCATGTCGATGCATCGAAATGAATTCAGTCCGATCGGCGGCCCGCGGTGATTGAAGCCCTATGAAGCTCGCCGAATCCCACTCGGATCAAGTCGTAAATCAAAACTAAAGGATGCTGCACTGAATAGCGCGGTCCCGAGCGCGCGCGGTCTATTCATTTGATCCCTAGGCGCCACGCTTGGTTTGGACACCCGGCTTCAACATAAGAAATCTGGAGGCACCATGCAGCGTTCTTCCACGAAGTTCGACGAGCAGCCGAAAACGGCGGAAGCCGGTCTCCGTAGTGTGGCGCGGCGCGACTTTCTCGTCGCCGGAGCCGCGACGGCTGCCGGCTTTTGCATGAATGGAAACCAAGCTCTTGCCGAGGCAAAGATCGCGCCTCAATCAGAACCCTCCGTCTCGAATGAAGATCGGGCCTTCATGCGCCAAGCCGTGCAGCTTATGCGGCAGGCAGGCGTCGTGGACAGAACCGGGGGCCCCTTCGGTGCCGTCATCGTTCGTAACGGGCAAGTGTTGGCGGCTGCCGGCAACAGTGTGATGCGCGATCACGATCCGTCCGCGCACGCCGAGGTCAACGCGATACGGACAGCCTGTCAAAAGGCCGGAGCTCCAAATCTCTCAGGCGCGGTCCTGTATTCGAGCTGCGAGCCCTGCCCGATGTGTTATGCGACGGCCTATTGGGCGCGCGTCGACAAAATTTTCTACGCCGCGTCGTGGGTCGATTACGCCGACCTGTTCGACGATTCCAACATCAGCCAGGATATGCAGAAGCCATATCCGGAACGGCACGTCGCTCTCCAGCAGATCATGCGGACCGATGCCCAGCAAGTCTGGGAAGATTTTCGCAAGCTCCCCGATCCAGCACGATACTGACAACGAGAAAGATGCTCAGGGGAAGGCCTGATAAATCCAGGTCTCGCTGAGGGCCACGTTGTCCTTCTGCAGAAAGGCGCGCAGATCGGCCGGCTGACCGCGAAGGTCCGACAGGTCGAACATCATCCGCCAGCGCTTGGTCCCGACCACCGGGAACGCTTCGACGCCGCTGATCGTGCCGTTGGTCGTGGTCACCACGGTATGCGTTCCGCCAAAGCGCGTCAGTTCTTCCAGCGACTTCCCGGCGACGTCGATCATGAATTTGCGAGCGCCGGGCTTTGTGTGCCGCATGTCGAGATCGCGTCCGCCTAATCCGCCGAGGCCGATGCGGGTTGCAACGATGCGCCCGACATCGCCGGAAGGCGGTGCGTCGATGCCCCAGAACAGCCGATACTTGGCGTTGATCACCGCTCCGGCGACGACTTTTTGCTCGGGCGTCCAGAACGCGACCATATTGTCCTCGGTCTCGTTCGTCGTCGGCAGTTGCACCAAATTCACTGCGCCCTTGCCCCATCCCGACAACGGTTCGACCCACATGCTGGGACGTCTGTCGTAGAAGAGGCTGTCGTCCTGATAGTTTTCGAAATTGCGGTCGCGCTGGACCAGCCCGAAGCCCTTCGGGTTGTCATCGGAGAAGCTGTTGGTGATGATGTGCGGAGGATTGGCCAGCGGTCGCCAGATGCGTTCTCCCGTGCCGGTCCACATCGAGAGACCGTCGCAGTCGTGCACTTCAGGCCGCCAGTCGCCGCGGAAATTTCCCGAATTCTCGCCGTACCAGAACATGCCGGTTAGAGGTGCGATGCCGAGCATGTCGACCGGAGCGCGGAAATAGAGTTCGCACTCGATATCCTGCATCGCTCCGCCTTGACCGCCTTCGATCCGGCGGCTGTCCATGCGATAGGCGCCCGTCACGCTCTGGCTTTCGAGAAGCGCGTAGATGTTCATCCCGCTGCCGTTTTGCTCGAGCCAGAAGGATGTGAAGCGCGGAAATTCTTCCGGCCGCCCTGTGTCGATCGCCAGACCTCGCGCCGAACCGCCGTACTGATCGTTGGGATCGGATGCACGGAAGTAGGAGGCGCCGAGATACGCCAGCCAGTCGCTGACGCCGGCGCGGCTCATCAAGCGGAAACCGGCGAAGCCTGCCGATTTCAATGTCCGCAGCGGATGATTGGCCGGCATGTTGAAGAGATCGGGCGTGTAGACAACTTCACGCGCTTGGCCATCTTCGAGCACGTAGATGCCGACCGGTTCGGCATAAAAGCGGCCCTGCGGAAACAGGCGCACGGTCTGAGCGCCGGGAATGCCGTGCCATAACTCCATCTCCGGCTTGTAGACGGCCTGCGCGAAGGTATCGAAACTCATATCCTTCAGCGGGTCGGATGCGGAAGGCTTCGGCGGCGGCACATAGGCCGTCTGCGCCAGCGCCTTTGCCCGCTGCTTCAGGGCGTCGAAGGAGAAGGGCTCGGGGGCTCCGAGAGCCATCGACCCGACCGATCCGGCAGCAAGAGCTGAGTTCGCCCATCCTGCGATGGAGGCCGCGAGAGTTCCGGTGAGGACGTCACGGCGATGAGGTGTGAATGTCATGGCATTCGGTATGACTGGATGATCGGGGCGGGAATTAGTCTGCGGCGGCAGGGTGGCGATTTGATCGCGGCGTCGGTTGCCGCCACGCCTTCGCATCGAGAAACCCTGATAGCTCAACCCGGCGTCGTCACAAAGCCCCCAACTCGAGCCTTAGGCGTCTTCGTCGCAGCCCGGTGCGCGCTCGGTTGGCTTGGCGGGGGATGGATCGTTCAACCGAGCACGCATTGCGGTGAGAAAAGGCATTAATGAGGGTCCGAACACCGGATGAATTCGACTTCATCAGTCGCCAATTCGGCCAACCTGCTCTAGTTTGTGTCCGCGTACGCCGCTTCGGACGCCGGATCAAAAGTGGGGGCAAACTGCATGCTGGTAGTGACGACGAACGACATCCAGGGTTTTCGCATCGTGCGTCACTTGGGACTGGTTCGCGGCCTGACGGTGCGTTCGCGCAGCGTCGTCGGCAATCTCGGTGCGGCGGTCCAGATCTTTTTTGGCGGCAACATCTCCGTATATACGAAGCTCGCCGAGCACGCGCGGCAGGAGGCGTTCGACCTTCTCGTCGAACACGCTCAGAGCATGGGCGCCAATGCGGTCGTTGCGATGCGCTACGACGCCAACGAGATCGCGGCCGCCGTGACCGAAGTGCTGGCTTACGGCTCCGCGGTGGTCGTCGAACCGATTTCGAGTTCGGGCCAGGTTGTCGGCGAGAGTTCCACCGGCGGTTCGGGCCCGTGGTCGGGCTCCAAGCACGGGTGAAACAATCAACCGACGGAGTTCAAAACGGGCGCGTTGACGGACGACGTAAAAAAGCCACCAAGTGGGGCTGACAACGCAGCTAACATCGGTTAAGGAAGCACGCCCCGAAAGAGGCTGCTCGGCGCTTGGGCTTTTGCTCGCGTCGCGTTCTAGGGGTGTAGCTCAATTGGTAGAGCGTCGGTCTCCAAAACCGAAGGTCGGGGGTTCGAGACCCTCCGCCCCTGCCAGCCTCGTCTAGGTTTGTTCTGCCGACCGGCCCGGTCACACGATGGGGCCGGTAGCGGCATTTTGTCGCATATGCGCACAGAAAGCACTTTAATGGCGAAGTTCAATCCCATAACCTTTATGCAGGAAGTACGGCAGGAAGTCGCCAAGGTTACCTGGCCGAGTTGGAAAGAGGTGTGGATCACGACTGTGATGGTGCTCATCATGGTCGCGCTCGCCTCTATTTTCTTTTTGCTCGTTGATCAGGCGTTGAGCCACATTGTGCGTCTCGTCTTAGGGACGGGTGGCTGAATTTCAGCTCGCAATTTCGGCTTGAGTGACGCGCAAGAGGGCCTTTGAGAATGGTTGTCGCGCAGGAACGCGAAGATAAAAAGACGGTTGCCGGTACGCGCTGGTACATCGTCCATGCTTACACGAATTTCGAGCGCAAGGTCGCCGACGCTATCCGTGAACGCGCGAAGGCGGGCGGTCTTGACGATCTCTTTGAAGAGATCGTCGTGCCGACGGAAGAAGTCGTCGAGGTCAAGCGCGGACGGAAAATCCCGACTGAGCGGAAGTTTCTGCCGGGCTATGTGCTGGTCAAAATGAAGATGACTGACCAGGCATTCGTGATGATCAAGAACACGCCGAAGGTCACGGGCTTTCTCGGTGCCGACAACAAGCCGATGCCGATCCCTGAGGACGAAGCGCTACGCATTCTCAATCAGGTCAAGGAAGGCGTCGAGCGGCCCCGGCCGACGATCACCTTCGAGATCGGCGAGAACGTCAAGGTTGCCGACGGTCCGTTCGCATCGTTCACGGGCGTCGTCGAAGACGTCGATGAGGAGCGTTCGCGGGTCAAGGTCGCCGTTTCGATCTTCGGCCGTCCGACGCCGGTCGAACTCGAGTTCGGCCAGGTCGAGAAGATTGCGAGCTAAGACGTCCTTCGCGCCGAGGCGCGGAGTGAAGTGAATTGAGATTTTCGATACCGAAAAGGTATCGGGAACCGCGGCGGGGCTTCTGCCCCGAAGCGATGATGTGCGGGAGGGCAGGTCTCGTTTGTGAGAACCGGCCCGCTGAACCGCTAACCCTGAGCCTCGCGCCTCGTGGCGTTTGGGCTCTAACGCTGAAGGGGAACCATGGCGAAGAAGATCGACGGCTTTATCAACCTACAAGTGCCGGCAGGCGCGGCGAATCCGTCGCCGCCAATCGGTCCCGCGCTCGGCCAGCGCGGTGTCAACATTATGGAATTCTGCAAATCCTTCAACGCCAAGACGAAGGATATGGAGCAGGGCACGCCCATCCCGGTGAAGATCACGGTCTATTCCGACCGTTCGTTCACGTTCGAGATGCGCCAGCCGCCCGCAACATACCTGATCAAGAAAGCCGCCGGTCTGAAGCCGACCGGAAAAGGCGGATCGGGCTCGAAGGAGCCGGGTCGTGTCGTTGCCGGTCAGGTGACGATTGCGCAGCTGAAAGAGATTGCGAAGGGCAAGCTCAAGGACATGAACACCGACGACATCGATGCCGCCGCTCGCACGCTTGCGGGTAGCGCGCGCTCGATGGGTCTCAAGGTGGTGGAGTAAGGTCCGATGGCAAAAGCTCAAATCAGCGCTGAAAAGATCAAGGAAACGCGCGAAGCCGGTGGCAAGCGCATGCTCGTCGTCAAGCAGGGTCTGCAGCCGGGTAAGGCCTATGGCGTTGCCGAGGCCGTGAAGATCGTCAAGGAACGCGCCAAAGCGAAGTTCGATGAGACGATCGAAGTCGCCGTCAACCTCGGTGTCGATCCCAAGCACGCCGATCAGATGGTGCGTGGCGTCTGCAATCTGCCGAACGGTTCGGGCCGTACGGCACGCGTCGCCGTTTTCGCGAAGGGTGCGAAAGCCGACGAGGCGAAGGCCGCAGGTGCCGATATCGTCGGCGCCGAAGACCTCGTCGAAATCGTCTCGAAGGGCACGATCAACTTCGACCGCTGCATCGCGACGCCGGACATGATGGGTCTCGTTGGACGCCTCGGCAAAGTGTTGGGTCCGCGCGGCCTGATGCCGAACCCGCGCGTCGGCACGGTGACTATGGACGTCACGAGCGCCGTCAAGGGCGCGAAGGGCGGCTCGGTCGAGTTTCGCGTTGAAAAAGCCGGCATCGTTCACGCCGGCATCGGTAAGGCGAGCTTCACGGAGGAAGCGCTGGTTCAGAACATCAAGGCCTTCGTCGATGCGGTCGTCAAAGCCAAGCCGACCGGCTCGAAGGGCACGTATCTGAAGAAGGTGTCGGTGTCGTCGACGATGGGGCCTGGCCTCAAGCTCGATACGGCGACCGTCTCATCGGGGCCTGTGACTTAAAGATTTCACGAATTCCGGGGCAACCCGGAAAATCCCGAACCGGGGCTCTCGTAGCTTCGGTTCGGTACTGTCCGAGATTGCGGGTGTCTTTCCGAAACGCCGGGCCGGTTCGCCGGTCGGGTTTGACGGTCAGACCTAAGTCTCTCTTCGGAGAGCCTGCATGAGACAGAAGTGGATCGGATTTGAGGCGAGAGCCTTCCGTCCGGTTTGAACCTTCTGGGTCAGCACCGTGCCGCCAAAAGCGGTCCACGGGAACGAGGACAGACCAAACGTCGCCCGATCCTTCACCGGAGACGGCGGCTAGGTGCAACCCGCGGGGCTTCGCGAATGAAGCTTCGCAGCAAGGAGACGAGACGTGGATAGAGCCGCGAAACGTGAGCTCATCGATCATCTCCACGGCGTGCTGAAAAGCACTGGCGTGGTTGTGGTCGCCCACAACACCGGCATGGTGGCTGCTCAATCCGCAGAGTTCCGCAAGCGCGTTAAAGAAGCTGGCGGCTCTGTGAAAGTGGCCAAGAACAAGCTGGCGCAGCTTGCGCTCAAGGATACCGACGCCGAGAAGCTCTCGGATCTGATGACTGGGCCGACGATTTTGGCCTTTTCGAAAGATCCGATCGCCGCGGCGAAGGCTGCCGTCACGTATGCCAAGGGTAACGAAAAACTCGTGATCCTCGGCGGCGCGATGGGCAAGACCATCCTCGACGCGAACGGCGTGAAAGCGCTCGCCGACCTGCCATCGCTTGATGAACTGCGCGCCAAACTCATCGGTCTTCTCAACGCTCCGGCAACGAAAATCGCCCGGACCGTCAAGGAACCGGGAGCCCAGCTCGCCCGCGTCATTCAGGCCAAGGCAGCGAAAAGCGAAGCCGCATAGGCGGTTAAAGCCAAGTTGTGGGGTTCTAAGAGCCCATTCGAACGGAAACGCAGCACTGCAATCAAGGAATGGGGTGCTGCAACTCAACCTCTAGGTTCAAATCGGAAGGACACTATATATGTCTAAGATCGAGAAAATCGTTGACGACCTGTCGAGCCTGACTGTGCTCGAAGCGGCGGAACTTGCAAAAGCTTTGGAAGAGAAGTGGGGCGTTTCGGCGGCGGCTGCAGTCGCTGTCGCGGCACCTTCCGCTGCCGCTGCTGCTCCGGCTGAAGAGCAGACGGAGTTCAGCGTCATTCTGAAATCCGGCGGCGACAAGAAGATCAACGTCATCAAGGAAGTTCGCGCCATCACAGGTCTCGGCCTGAAGGAAGCCAAGGACCTCGTCGAGGCCGGTGGCAAGTCTGTGAAGGAAGGCGTTTCGAAGGACGAAGCCGCAAAGCTCAAGAAGCAGCTTGAGGATCAGGGCGCCGTCGTCGAGGTGAAGTAACGATTTTTGGCACCGGCTGGGATTTCTCAGCCGGTGCCAAACCGCGCCCTGCGCGACCAACTACCGCTCGTGGCGGCCGGCTCGCGGAACGCGAGTCGCCACGAGCAAGAAAAAACGACCGCGCATTGCGGCCGGCTCCCCGAAGGGGAGTCGCAATGCGCAAAGAAAAAACGGCTTTCCGGAGGGTCTTTGAGGGTTCGCGCAACCTCAAAAGGACCTTCCGGTGAACCGTTTTAAACCGGCCCTCGTGGCGGCCGGCTCGCGGAACGCGAGTCGCCACGAGCGACCGGAACCCATTTGGATCGCGGGTCCTCCCCCGCATACGAGAGCACGAAGGGATCGACATGGCTCAAACCCTCACAAGCCGTAAACGCCTGCGCAAGCAATTTGGTTCGATCGGTGAAGTCGCGGAAATGCCGAACCTCATCGAGGTTCAAAAAGCATCCTACGATGACTTCCTGATGGTCAAGGAGCCCCCGGGCGGCAGGTCGGACGACTTCGGCTTGCAGTCGGTTTTCAAGGGCGTTTTTCCGATCTCCGACTTCGCCGGCAAATCGACGCTCGAATTCGTCAGTTACGAATTCGAAGCTCCGAAGTTCGACGTCGACGAGTGCATGCAGCGCGACATGACGTATGCCGCGCCGCTGAAAGTCAAGCTGCGCCTCATCGTGTTCGATGTGAACGAAGAGACCGGCTCGAAGTCGATCAAGGACGTCAAGGAGCAGGACGTCTACATGGGCGACATGCCCCTGATGACGCTGAACGGCACCTTCATCATCAACGGCACCGAGCGCGTGATCGTCTCGCAGATGCATCGCTCGCCAGGCGTCTTCTTCGATCACGACCGCGGTAAGACGCACTCGTCGGGCAAGCTGTTGTTCGCCGCTCGCATCATTCCGTACCGCGGCTCGTGGCTCGATTTCGAGTTCGACGCCAAGGACATCGTCTATGTGCGTATCGACCGTCGCCGCAAGCTGCCGGTGACGACGATGCTTTATGCGCTGGGTCTCGACGACGAGCAGATCCTGTCGCATTTCTACAAGCACATCCCGATCAAGGAATCGAAGCGCGGTTGGAAGATGCCGTACTTCGCCGAGAAGTTCCGGGGCATCACACCGCAATCCGATATCGCCGACGCCAAGACCGGCGAAGTCATCGCGCGCCAGGGCGAAAAGATCACCGCACGCCGCTCGCGCGAACTCGCTGAGAACGGCGTCAAGGAAATCCTGATTTCGGCCGAAGACCTCGCCGGACGGTTCATTGCGGAAGACATCGTCGATCTCGAAACCGGCAAAATTTTCGCAGAAGCCGGCGACGAACTCGATGCCAATTTGCTGGCCGAGCTCAAGGAACAGAAGGTCAAGGAATTCCACATCCTCGACATTGACTACGTCAACGTCGGCGCCTTCATCCGCAACACGCTGAACATCGACAAGAACGCCAATCAGCAAGAAGCGCTGATGGACATCTACCGGGTCATGCGCCCAGGCGAACCGCCGACCATCGAAGCGGCGACAGCGCTGTTCCACGGCCTGTTCTTCGATTCCGAACGGTTCGACTTGTCGGCCGTCGGTCGCGTCAAAATGAATATGCGCCTCGAACTCGATGCGCCGGATACGATGCGCGTGTTGCGCCGCGAGGACATCCTCGCGGTCGTGAAGACGCTTGTCGATCTGCGCGACGGCAAGGGCGAAATCGACGATATCGATCACCTCGGCAATCGTCGCGTTCGTTCGGTCGGCGAGCTGATGGAAAATCAGTATCGCGTCGGCCTGCTGCGCATGGAGCGCGCGATCAAGGAGCGCATGTCGTCGGTTGATATCGACACTGTCATGCCGCAGGACCTGATCAACGCCAAGCCGGCCGCCGCTGCCGTGCGCGAGTTCTTCGGTTCGTCCCAGCTCTCGCAGTTCATGGACCAGACCAACCCGCTGTCGGAAATCACTCACAAGCGTCGTCTCTCGGCACTCGGACCGGGTGGTTTAACCCGCGAGCGTGCCGGCTTCGAAGTCCGCGACGTGCATCCGACGCACTACGGCCGTATCTGCCCGATTGAAACGCCGGAAGGTCCAAACATCGGCCTGATCAACTCGCTGGCGACGTTCGCGCGCGTCAACAAGTATGGGTTCATCGAGAGCCCGTACCGCAAGGTCGTGAACAGCCGCGTCACGAACGAGGTCGTCTATCTCTCCGCTATGGAAGAGATGCGCCATCACGTGGCCCAGGCGAATGCTGTCATCGACGCCAAGGGCAAGATGACGGAAGATCTCGTCACCATCCGTCACAACGGCGACGTCATGCTCGTGCCGACGGATAAGGTCGACTACATCGACGTGTCGCCCAAGCAGCTCGTTTCGGTCGCAGCAGCGTTGATCCCTTTCCTTGAGAACGACGACGCCAACCGCGCTCTGATGGGCTCGAACATGCAGCGCCAGGCGGTGCCGCTGATCAAGGCGGAATCGCCGCTGGTCGGCACCGGCATGGAAGAACGCGTCGCGCACGACTCTGGCGCGGCGATTGCGGCGCGTCGTACGGGCATCGTCGACCAGGTCGATGCAACCCGTATCGTTATCCGTGCGACGGAGGAGTTGGATCCTTCGAAGCCGGGCGTCGACATCTATCGTCTGCGCAAATTCCAGCGCTCGAACCAGAACACCTGCATCAACCAGCGGCCGCTGATCAACGTCGGCGACCACGTGCGCGGCGGCGAGATCATTGCCGACGGTCCGTCGACCGAGTTCGGTGAGTTGGCGCTCGGCAAGAACGTGCTCGTCGCGTTCATGCCGTGGATGGGCTACAACTTCGAAGACTCGATCCTGATGAACGAGCGCGTCGTCTCCGAAGACGTGTTCACCTCGATCCACATCGAGGAATTCGAGGTGATGGCCCGCGACACCAAGCTCGGGCCGGAGGAAATCACGCGCGATATTCCGAACGTCTCGGAAGAAGCGCTGAAGAACCTCGACGAAGCCGGTATCGTCTACATCGGCGCCGAAGTGCATCCGGGCGACATTCTGGTCGGCAAGATCACGCCGAAGGGCGAAAGCCCGATGACGCCGGAAGAAAAGCTTCTGCGCGCCATCTTCGGCGAGAAGGCTTCCGACGTTCGCGACACCTCGCTCCGGCTGCCGCCGGGCGTTGCCGGCACCATCGTCGAAGTCCGCGTCTTCAATCGTCACGGCGTCGAGAAAGACGAGCGTGCGATGGCGATCGAGCGCGAAGAGATCGAGCGTCTGGCGAAGGATCGCGACGACGAGCTGCAGATCCTCGATCGCAACGTCTACGCGCGTCTCAAGGATGCGCTGATGGGCAAAGAGGTCGCCAAGGGTCCGAAGGGTGCACGCAAGGGCACGACGATCGACGACGCGATCCTCGACGACATCCCGCGCAGTCAGTGGTGGGAAATCGGCCTCGCCAATGAAAAGGCGCAGGCCGAGGTCGAAGCAATCCAGAAGCAGTACGAGGACGCCAAGAAGGGCTTGGGTCTGCGTTTCGCCGACAAGGTCGACAAGCTGCAGCGCGGCGATGAGCTGCCTCCGGGCGTCATGAAGATGGTCAAGGTCTTCGTCGCCGTGAAGCGCAAGATTCAGCCGGGCGACAAGATGGCCGGACGCCACGGCAACAAGGGCGTCGTGTCGATGATCGTGCCGTCGGAAGACATGCCGTTCCTCGAGGACGGCACGCCGGTCGACGTCGTGCTCAATCCGCTCGGCGTGCCGAGCCGCATGAACGTCGGGCAGATTCTTGAAACGCATATGGGCTGGGCGTGCCGCGGTCTCGGCCGTTTGATCGATGACGCGCTTCACCAGTTCCACGAAAGCGGACAGGCGAAGGCGTTGCGCGACCAGATGACGAAGGTCTACGGCGGCGACACGATCAAATCGTCGATGAAGGACGACGAGCTTGCCGGTATAGCGGAAAACCTCCGCACGGGCGTCCCCATTGCAACGCCGGTGTTCGACGGTGCACGCGAGAAGGACATCGTCGAGATGTTGCAGCTCGCGGGCTTCGACACGTCGGGTCAGGTGACGCTGTTCGACGGCCGCACGGGCGAGCCGTTCGATCGGAAAGTCACCGTCGGCTACAAGTACGTCCTGAAGCTGCACCATCTTGTCGACGACAAGATCCATGCCCGCTCGATCGGACCGTACTCGCTCGTCACCCAGCAGCCGCTCGGTGGTAAGGCGCAGTTCGGCGGCCAGCGTTTCGGCGAAATGGAAGTGTGGGCACTCGAAGCTTATGGCGCCGCCTACACGCTGCAGGAAATGCTGACGGTCAAGTCGGACGACGTTGCGGGCCGCACCAAGGTCTACGAGGCGATCGTGCGCGGCGACGATGCGTTTGAAGCCGGCGTACCGGAAAGCTTCAACGTGTTGGTCAAGGAAATGCGTGCACTCGGTCTCAACGTCGAACTTCTCAACAGCGAGGTGCAGGCTCCCGAAACGGAACCCGACGCAGAACCGGCCGAACCTCAGGCGCAGCTACCGCCCGCAGCCGAGTAAGCAAACACACTCGACCTCCGCCCTCGCATTCGAGGCGGAGGTCATCGCGACGCGACCACTTTTGTCCACGGGAACGGCCACCCCACCGGTCCCTCGAGGAGACAGCTGATGAACGAAATTTCCAATATCTTTAAAGCGCAGGCTCCGGTCCCGACCTTCGACCAGATTCGCATTTCGATCGCCTCGCCTGAGGACATCCTGTCTTGGTCCTTCGGCGAGATCAAAAAGCCCGAGACGATCAACTACCGCACGTTCAAGCCGGAGCGGGACGGGCTTTTCTGCGCGCGCATCTTCGGGCCGATCAAGGATTACGAATGCTTGTGCGGCAAGTACAAGCGCATGAAGTACAAGGGACTGATCTGCGAAAAGTGCGGCGTCGAGGTAACCCTCGCCAAGGTGCGCCGCGAGCGCATGGGTCACATCGAGCTTGCGGCTCCCGTTGCGCACATCTGGTTCCTCAAGTCGCTGCCGTCGCGCATCGGCTTGCTGATGGACATGCCGCTGAAGGACCTCGAGCGCGTTCTTTATTTCGAGAACTATGTCGTCATCGAACCGGGCACCACGCCCTTCGCAGAAAAGCAGCTGCTGACGGAAGAGCAGTACAATCAGGCGATCGATGAGTACGGCGCCGACACGTTCACCGCCGGCATCGGCGCTGAAGCGATCCGAGAACTTATGTCCGCGATGGATCTTCCCAAGATCGCAGTCGATCTGCGCCAAGAAATCGCCGAGGCGACGACGGAATTGAAGCCGAAGAAGCTCGGCAAGCGTTTGAAGGTCATCGAAGCCTTCATGGAGAGTGGCAATCGTCCGGAGTGGATGATCCTGACGCAGGTTCCGGTCATCCCGCCAGAATTGCGCCCGCTCGTTCCGTTGGACGGTGGTCGCTTCGCGACCTCGGACCTCAACGACCTCTATCGTCGCGTCATCAACCGCAACAATCGTTTGAAGCGGCTGATGGAGCTGCGCGCGCCTGACATCATCATTCGTAACGAGAAGCGCATGTTGCAGGAGGCCGTCGACGCACTGTTCGACAACGGCCGCCGCGGCCGCGTCATCACCGGCGCCAACAAGCGTCCGCTGAAGTCGCTCGCCGATATGTTGAAGGGCAAACAGGGCCGCTTCCGCCAGAACCTGCTCGGCAAGCGCGTCGACTACTCCGGCCGTTCGGTGATCGTCGTCGGTCCCGAGCTCAAGCTGCATCAGTGCGGCTTGCCGAAGAAGATGGCGCTCGAACTCTTCAAGCCGTTCATCTACGCGCGGTTGCAGACGCTCGGTCAGGCCGCGACCGTCAAGCAGGCAAAGAAGCTCGTTGAGAAAGAGAAGCCGGAAGTTTGGGACGTCCTCGACGAGGTCATCCGCGAACATCCGGTCATGCTGAACCGCGCGCCGACGCTGCACCGGCTCGGCATTCAAGCGTTTGAACCACAATTGATCGAGGGTAAGGCGATCCAGCTTCACCCGCTGGTTTGTGCTGCCTTCAACGCCGACTTCGACGGCGACCAGATGGCCGTGCACGTTCCGCTGTCGCTCGAAGCACAGCTCGAAGCGCGCGTGCTAATGATGTCGACGAACAACATTCTGCATCCCGCGAACGGCCAGCCGATCATCGTGCCGTCGCAGGATATCGTGCTTGGGCTCTACTACCTGTCGATGATGCACGAAGGCGAGCCGGGCGAAGGCATGGTGCTCGGCTCCATCAATGAGGTGCAGCACGCGCTCGAAGCCAAGGCGGTGTCGCTGCACGCCAAGGTGAAGGGCCGTTTCGTCACCACGAACGAAGCCGGCGAACAAATCGTCGAAGTGCACGACACGACGCCGGGCCGCATGCTGTTGGCCGAGCACCTGCCGAAGATGCAGGGCGTCAAGTTCGCGCTCGCCAATCAGCTTCTGACGAAGAAGAACATTTCCGGCCTCATCGACGCCGTCTACCGCAACTGCGGTCAGAAGGAGACGGTGATTTTCTGCGACCGGATCATGTCGCTCGGCTTCCATCACGCCTTCAAGGCCGGTATCTCGTTCGGCAAGGACGACATGCAGATCCCGGATACGAAGGAAAAGATCGTCGAGAAGACGAACGTCGAAGTCCGCGATTTCGAGCAGCAGTATCAGGACGGTCTGATTACGCAGCTTGAGAAGTACAACAAGGTCGTCGACGCCTGGTCGCGCTGTACGGACCAGATCGCGAAAGAGATGATGGATCGCATCTCGTCGGTTCAGAAGGATCCGAAGACCGGCCGCGATCGGCCGATCAACTCGGTCTACATGATGAGCCATTCGGGTGCGCGTGGTTCGCCGGCGCAGATGAAGCAGCTCGCCGGTATGCGCGGCCTGATGACCAAGCCTTCGGGCGAGATCATCGAGACGCCGATCATTTCGAACTTCAAGGAAGGCCTCTCCGTTCTCGAGTACTTCAACTCGACGCACGGCGCCCGTAAGGGTCTGGCCGACACCGCCTTGAAGACGGCGAACTCGGGCTACCTGACACGGCGTCTTGTCGACGTCGCTCAGGATGCCATCATTTCCGAAGTCGATTGCGGAACCGATGCCGGCATCAACGTGCAGGCTGTCGTCGACGCCGGTCAGGTGATCGTGTCGCTTGCTGCGCGCGTTCTCGGCCGTACGGCGGCGGAAGACATTAAGAACCCGGCGACGGGAGAAGTCCTCGTCGCCAACGGCGAGTTGATCGAGGAGCGTCACGCCGAAGCCATCGGCAAGGCCGAGATCCAGGAGGTTCGCATCCGTTCGGTGCTGACCTGCGAAACGATCAGCGGCGTCTGCGCCAAGTGCTACGGCCGCGACCTTGCTCGCGGCACGCCGGTCAACATCGGTGAAGCTGTCGGCGTCATTGCCGCTCAGTCGATCGGTGAGCCCGGCACGCAGCTGACGATGCGTACGTTCCACATCGGCGGCACGGCGAACCTTGTCGACAGTTCGTTCATCGAGAGCAACTTCAACGGCACGGTGAAACTGAAGAACCGCGCCATTGCCAAGGATTCGAAGGGCCAGAACGTCGCCACCAGCCGTATCATGTCGGTGGTCATCACCGACCAATCCGGCAAGGAACTGGCGACGCACAAGATCACATACGGCGCTCGCATCTTTGTCGATGAGGGCGATACCGTGAAGCGCGGCACCAAGATCGCGCAGTGGGATCCCTATACGCGTCCGGTTCTCTCGGAAGCCAACGGCACGGTCGACTTCGAGGACTTGATCGAAGGCGCTTCCGTGCGCGAGCAGACCGACGAAATGAAGGGCACGTCGAACCGGGTCATCGTCGACTGGCGTGCGTCTCCGAAGGGTGCGGAACTTAAGCCTGCGATCGTCATCAAGGATAGCAAGGGTAAGCCGATCAGGGTCGCGCGCGGCGGCGATGCGCGTTACTTGCTCTCGGTCGAGGCCGTGCTCTCGGTCGATCGCGGCGCGGAAGTAAAGGCCGGCGACGTGCTGGCCCGTGTTCCGACCGCCGCGGCGAAGTCGGGTGACATCACCGGCGGCTTGCCCCGTGTTGCTGAACTCTTCGAGGCCCGTCGTCCGAAGGATCATGCGATCCTCGCGGAAATCTCGGGCACCGTCGAATTCGGTAAGGACTATAAGAACAAGCAGCGCATCTACATCAAGCCGGATGACGAAACGGAAGAGCCTGTCGAATACCTGATCCCGCGCGGCAAGAGCTTGGCTGTCCAGCCGGGCGACCGTGTCGAACGCGGCGATTTTGTCTACGACGGCAACCCGGCGCCGCATGACATCTTGGCGATCAAGGGCGTCGAGGAACTCGCAAACTTCCTCATCAACGAGATCCAGGACGTCTACCGTCTGCAGGGCGTGACGATCAACGATAAGCATATCGAAGTCATCGTCCGGCAGATGTTGCAGAAGGTCGAAGTCACGGATGCCGGCGAGACGGAGCTGATCAAGGGCGAGCAGCTCGACCGGATCGAGTTCGACGAGGTCAACGCGGTTGCGCAGAAGGCCGGCAAGCGGGCCGCTGTGGCAACACCCGTTCTGCTCGGCATCACCAAGGCGTCGCTGCAGACACGTTCGTTCATCTCGGCGGCGTCCTTCCAGGAAACGACGCGGGTTCTGACCGATGCGGCGGTGAACGGTAAGTCCGACACCCTCGAAGGTCTGAAGGAGAACGTCATCGTTGGACGTCTGATCCCGGCGGGCACGGGCGGCATGCTGCGGCAGTTGCGCAAGGTTGCAACGCAGCGTGACGAATTGATCGCCAAGGAGAAGGCGAAGTCGGCGAACCTGCCGTCACCTGACGGTTCGACCGGCCCGGCGGCACGTCGCCGTCGCCGTCCGGCGGAGGAAGCGGCCGAGTAAGCTCTGCACGTTCTTCGTTAAACCCAGAATATCC
>DATBRP010000024.1:0-1567 GCA_036560245.1 Hyphomicrobium sp. | reverse complement strand
CCAGATGGCGACGCTCAACACGCATACGCGGTATCTCTACGACAATATCTATACATACGCCGAACGGCTTCTCGCGACGATGCCCGCGGCCGTCTCGAATGTCGTTTTTACATGCACGGGTAGCGAGAGCGCGGATCTTGCATTGCGCGTTGCGCGAACCGTCACCGGCGGCACGGGCTTTATCGCGACCGAGAACGCCTATCACGGTAATACGTCGGCGGTGACGGAGGTCTCGCCGTCGTCGGCCAGCGCCGAGCCACGCCCGCCTTATGTGTTTTTGGTGCCGGCGCCCGATACGTATCGCCAGCCGGCGCGGGATGCCGGACAACGCCTGGGCAATGATATTCGCACCGCGATCGCCGGCATGCAGGAACGGAACATCCGTTTCGCCGGTTTCATTGCGGACAGCATTTTTTCGAGCGACGGCGTTTTTCCGGGCGAACCCGGCTTTCTTGCGGAGGCGGTCGCTGCCGTCCGCGAGGCAGGCGGCGTTTATATCGCCGACGAGGTGCAGCCGGGCTTCGGGCGTGCCGGCGAAAAGATGTGGGGCTTCGATCGCCACGGTGTGGTGCCGGACGTGGTCGTCATGGGGAAGCCCATGGGAAATGGATTTCCGATGGGAGGCGTCGCGATCCGGCCGGACCTGCTCGAAGCGTTCGGATCGAAATCCGGCTATTTCAACACGTTCGGTGGCAACCCGGTGGCAGCTGCGGCGGGGCTTGCGGTGCTGGATGTTCTCGAATCCGAGGGCCTGCAAGCCAATGCTCTCGAAACGGGCGCTTATCTGCGATCAGAGCTCAGGATCATCGCGACGACCGGGAATCGTGTGGGGGATGTGCGTGGGGCCGGTCTCTACACAGGCGTCGAGATCGTGAAGGATAAGACATCGCGCGAGCCCGACCGCGAAGCGGCAGAGGGGATCGTCAACGGACTGCGCCAACGCAACATCCTGATCGGCACGGCCGGGCGCCACGGCAACGTGCTGAAGATCCGTCCGCCGCTCTGTTTCGGCCGCGAGCACGTTGACATTTTCCTCGAGGGTTTCGCTGGGGCGATGGCTTCGACGGCGTAATCGACAAGCATCATCAACAAGGGGCAATTGATGGAGCCGAAGCTTTTCATCAACGGAAGTTGGCGTGACGCGCAGCGCGGGGGCAAGCTCGATGTGATCGATCCGGCGACCGAGCGCGTGTTTCAGCAGTGCGCTGCCGGCGGTGCCGAAGATATCGACGCTGCCGTTGCCGCGGCGAAGGCCGCGATGCAGGGACCGTGGCGGCGGACCAGCGGCAAGGACAGAGCCAAATTCCTGCGTGCCATCGCGGCCGCGATCGAGGAGAGAAAGCACGCGCTCGCCGAGATCGAGGTCAAGGACAACGGCAAGCCGCTGCCGGAGGCGCTTTGGGATATCGGCGACGCCGCCTACTGCTTCAATCTCTATGCGGGCTATGCGGAAGATCTCGACGCACGCCAGGGCGAGGTGGTCGCCGTGCCGGATGCGCGTTTTCAGTCGCGCGTCAAATACATGCCGGCAGGCGTCGCGGGTCTGATCGTGCCTTGGAATTATCCG
>DATBRP010000023.1:0-37530 GCA_036560245.1 Hyphomicrobium sp. | reverse complement strand
CGCTCGCGACGGATATAGCCCATGTCTTCTCGCCGCATTGGTGGCGCACCCACACGGTGCCATTGTTCAACATTCTGATGATCGACCTGACGCTCGCCGGCGACAATGCCATCGTCGTCGGCATGGCGGCATCCCGCGTGCAGCTATCGATGCGGGCCAAGGTCATTTTTTGGGGCATCGCAGGCGCGGTCGTCCTGCGGATCATCTTTTCGAGCATCGCCCAGCAGATGCTGCAAGTGATCGGCCTGACTCTCGCAGGCGGCATCCTGCTCCTGTTCGTCTGCTGGAAAATGTACAAGCAGATTGTCGAGGCCGACACGCATTCGATCCACGAGGTCGAGAAGAACTTGGCCTCGCCGCTGTCGCATCCGCAGGAGACGACGTTCTGGGCGGCGCTCTGGACCATCATTCTCGCCGACTTGTCGATGTCGCTCGACAACGTCCTGGCGGTGGCCGGTGCCGCCGGGGAATCGACGCTCGTGCTCGTCATCGGCCTCGGCATCGCCATCGTTCTGATGGCCGTCGCCTCGACCTACATCGCCAAGCTCCTCGAGCGTTATCCGTGGATCGCGTGGTTTGGTCTCGTCGTCATTCTCTATGTCGCGCTCGACATGATTTACCGTGACGGCCACCGCATCGTTTGCGCAAATTATGGCATAGGCTGCTCGGAATCGATCTGGCAGGGCATCAAACATCGGCTCGGGTTCGGCGGCTAAAATGGCAGCAGTGACGAACAGAAAATCGGGAAACGCGCGCGTCTTCATCGACGGCGAGGCCGGCACGACCGGGCTCGAAATCCGCGAGCGGCTGGCCGCGATCGACGGCATCGATGTGGTGAGCATCGACCCTGCCCGGCGCAAGGACAGGGACGCGCGCGCAGAAATGATGCGCAACGCCGATCTCGTCGTGCTGTGCCTGCCGGACGACGCAGCGAGGGACGCGGTGGCATTGGCCGCCGAACTGGGTGCAAACGCGCCCAAGATCGTTGACGCCTCGACGGCGCATCGCGTCGCGCCCGATTGGGTCTACGGCTTTGCCGAAGTGGCGCCGGGCCAGACCGATGCAATTCGATCCGCGACGCGCGTCGCCAACCCCGGCTGCTATCCGACAGGCGGCATCGCGCTCATTCGCCCGCTCGTTGAAGCTGGGATAATGCCGGCCGATTATCCCGTAACCGTCAACGCCGTGTCGGGCTATTCGGGCGGCGGGCGGAGCATGATTGAATCCTATGAAGCCGGAACCGCCCCGCCGTTCGAGCTTTACGGCCTCGGCCTTGAGCACAAGCACGTGCCAGAGTTGCAGAAGTATTCGGGTCTTACGCGGCGGCCGATCTTCATTCCGAGCGTCGGCAACTTCCGCAAGGGCATGCTCGTCTCAGTCCCGCTGCATCTCGATACGCTAAAGGGCAACCCCAGCCTCGCCGATATCGAAAAGGTCCTGGCCGACTACTACCGGGGCTCCGAGCATGTCAGCGTCGTTACGGATGCGGCAAGCAAAGTTGCGCGGCTCGAAACGGAAGCTCTGAATGATACGGACAAGCTCGAACTTTTCGTTTTCGGCAAGCCCGAGCTGAACCAAGCCGTGCTCGTCGCACGCCTCGACAATCTCGGCAAGGGCGCCGCCGGGGCCGCCGTGCAAAACATCAAGCTGATGCTTGGACTTGGTTAGGTCAAGGCGAGATTGAGCACCCTCTCCCTTGAGGAGAGGGCCAGGGTGAGGGCCTTGGTCACTCCCTCATCCGGCCTTCGGCCACCTTCTCCCAACGGGAGAAGGAAACCAGCTAGATGGTGGCGACCGCGCGTCGCGTAGCATGCAGATGTAAGACGGAAAACACGAAGACAAGCGCGCCGCCAAGCTGATGCGCAACCCCAAGCTCGACCGGAACGTGCGCCAGAAGCGTCGCGATCCCGAGGCTCATCTGTGCGAACACGGCACACGCGAGCACGATCGCCGTCGTCTGAATGCGGCGATCGACCGGAGCGCGCATCACGAACCAGACCTCGGTCAGAACGACAAGCCCAACCAGATAAGCCATGACGCGATGGTTGAACTGCGCCGCCGCAGGACTTTCAAAAAAGCTCAAGTACGCGGGCTTCGTCCAATAATCGCTCGGTATCCACTGCCCATCCATCGTCGGCCAGGTGTTGTAGACGAACCCGGCCTTGAGACCGGCGACGAACGCACCCAGCACCACCTGCGTGACGACCAGCGCGACAATGAAGATCGCCATGCGCCGGATGGCCAGCGTCGCGGTTTCACCCGTTGCGCGCATCGTGCCCGGCCACTCTTCGAGCGCCAGCCAGACAGAGAGGCCCAAGATCGCAAATGCCGTCGTCAGGTGCAGCGCCAGTCGGTATTGGCTGACGTCGATGCGATCGACCAGACCCGACTTCACCATGTACCAGCCGATCACACCCTGCACGCCGCCGAGCGCCAGCAGACCGACGAACTTCGCGCCGCTGCCGCGCCTGAGGCGGCCGGTCAGCCAAAAGAAGATGAGAGGCAGCGCGAACGCGACGCCGATGAAGCGGCCCAGAAACCTATGGCTCCACTCCCACCAATAGATGGACTTGAACGCATCGAGCGTCATGTCCTGGTTCATGATGTGATATTGCGGGATCAGCTTGTATCTGTCGAAAGCCGCGAGCCAATCTGCGTGGTTCAGCGGCGGGATGGCGCCGAGGATCGGCCTCCATTCCGTGATCGAAAGGCCGCTTTCCGTCAGCCGCGTCGCGCCGCCGACGACGACCATCGCGATCACCAGAGCAGCAACGAACCACAACCATAGCGAAACCGCTCGGCTGCCCTCGACGGAGCCCGCAGGCGCAATGGTGCGAGGGTCATCTACGGCACGGACGAGCGTCATTTTCGGTAAATATCCTCAATCCCTTTTATCCGCTGTGTGATACTCCTCCCCCCACCCGGGACAATGCGCCTATCGGGCGCGGTTGCCGCGGCATGATCCGCCCTGTAGCTGAGCAGCATGACCCAGCGCCAACGCAAATTTCTCGGAACGATCGCACTTTTTTTGCTGATCGCGGTCTATGCGCTTCTCGCAATGGCGGTCGCCATCGTGCTGCAGGTGCACAATGCGAGCAAAATGGCCGAGTTTCTCTACTATGTGATTGCGGGACTGCTGTGGACGCTACCGGCGGGCTTGCTCATCTCGTGGATGCAGAAGCCGGATACCTGACGGCAGACGCTTCGCTACCGCGCGACCCCTTGCCCGATGGAGCAAGCACACGCTTGACGCCGTCGCGAAGCGCGAACGGCAGACCGGAAAGTAGCACTTTGACATAGCGCAGATTCTGATACTCGCCATTGAGCGATAGGCGAGGCAGCGCCGTCATCGCCGTCGCGTTCGAAGTGCGAAGCAATCCCTTGCTCGTCGTAACAGCCGTCTCGATACCAAGCTCGCGCGCGATTTCGAATTCGCGTTTCCCCGCGCTTCCTTCGTCGCCATAGGGATAGCTGAAGTGCCGGCACGGCTTGCCGAGTTCCTTCGCGACGCGCGCGATGCTGTCGGCCATTTCCCGGTGCGCTTCTTCAGCGGAGAGTTTGGCCAGCGCAAAGTGGCTGCGGGTATGAGCAGCGATCGTGACGAGTGGATCTCCGGCGAACGCCCGGATTTCGTCCCAACTCATCACCAGCTCGCGGCAGAGTTCGACGACATCGAAACCGGCCTTTGCCGCAAGATCGCGGACGATAGCACGCGCGCGGGTTTCCGGAATGCGCCGGAGCCACCAATAGATATCATGAAACGCCGCGGTCTTTTCGCTGTTCGTCGCAAGCGGGTAGACGCGAAGTACGCCGTCGCGCTCGATTTCGAGGCTCGGCAGCCGCCGCAACGCTTCATCGAGTGCGAGCCACCAGAGCTCGCCATTACCGTCGGCGTACTCGGTCGGCACGTAGATCGTGAACGGCACGCCGTGGCGTTTGAAAACGGGATAGGCGAAATCGCGGTTGTCTTTGTAGCCGTCGTCCAGAGTAAAGACGGCAAACGGCTTGCCGGAGGCGGCTTCGCCGTTCAAGCGGGCTTTGACCTGATCGAGAGTGATGAACTCGAATCCCGCGGCGCGCATATGAACGATTACGCTCTCGAGAAATTCGGGCGT
This sequence comes from Hyphomicrobium sp., assembly GCA_036560245.1. Classification (GTDB taxonomy): domain Bacteria; phylum Pseudomonadota; class Alphaproteobacteria; order Rhizobiales; family Hyphomicrobiaceae; genus Hyphomicrobium_B. The sequence continues at coordinate 33,415 of DATBRP010000023.1, read as the reverse complement.
TACCTTCAAGATCCCGTTCGGCTCAAACCCGCGCGGCGCTTCCGGCGTTACGTGATGCAACGTCAGAATGACGCCGTCGCCGCTTGTATACGGCGCAACGAGCCGATCGATGCCGGCATAGTGGAGGGCCAAAAGAGCGGCCTTCAGAAGCTTGGTCGTGCGGCGGGACATCGGAATACCAACCTAAATTCGCCTGTGATGCCCCCCCTAAGGAGGCCCTCCTGTCTGCTTTTGGTACAGAGACTGCCCACTGCAATCTACGTGCTCAAAACCAACGGCTTCGTTAACTCGCGTTGGGTTGCTTAGGCTGGTCGTGCGATTTCGACCGATCTCTGGCCTACGGCGCGTGCGATACGCTGATTGACATGCGCCGTTTCCGAAGCCGGACGCTCAAAACGGATGACGTCGATCCCGGCAACTTCAAAACCGAGGAACGTGCCCGCGGGGTCTTCGAGCACCGAAGGGCGCCGGCGGGACTCAGAAACGACGATCCCTGTGTCGAAGCGACCCTCGATGGTTTCAAAAAGCTTACGCGTCTCGTCATGACGCCCGGAGACGAGAATGTAATCGTAGGCTTCATCGAGCGCGTCGAGGACGAGATTTAACTGATCGGGATCGATAGCGCCGTCGCCGATATCAAGCGACCTGCCACTGGCGATGGCGTGAGCGTGGCTGCCCGGCACGCGCTGGATGATGTCTTCAAAATTCGCATCACCCTGAAGCAAATCGTTCAGCCCAGCGCTCGGGTCGAGACCGGCCGATGACGAAATTCCTTCGCCATTCGGGCTCCAGTCGACCAGAATGACCTGCGCGCCGGTCTCGGCGATGGCCTTGATCAGATCCAACGCCTCCTCCGAAGCGTCGACGCTCTCGCTTTCTCCCGTCAATAGCGTGCGATGGCCGCCCTCCGCCGGTCGCCGATCCTGAAGTCGCGAAACGAGCGTCGAAATCTCACCTGCGTTCAGAACCGCCGGCGGCAATTGGGGCGGCGATTGCGGAAGCTCCGGCGACGGAGGAGCGTCGGCTTCCTCAATCTCGCGCAATAACGGTTCGGGACGTGGCGGCAAAATCGGCTCGGCGCGGAGCCCCGCTGAACTTGACGCCAACGGCCGAGGCGACACGGGCCGCGAACTGCGGCATGCTTCGCGGAACAAGGCCCTGGTGACGATCCCCGCCGTTCCGAACATCAGCGACGCGATGGCGATCAGCGCCGACAATGAGCCCTTCTTCGGGAACACAGGAACGCTTTCCGGTTGCGCGTTGGAGATAATCTGTGCCGCGACCGGTTGCGCGCGAGCGTCCAGCTTCTTGCGGTTGGCCTCAAGCTGCGCCTGGAGATTTTCAAGCTCCGTGCGCTTGGCCTTGGCAGTCGCGTCGAGCTGACGAAGTGTGGCCTCTTCCGGCGCATTGCTCACGACGCGGGTTTTAATGTCCGCAAGGCTCTGCTCGATACTGTCCTCGCGGCCCTTGGCGACCTTAGCTTCCTTCTCGAGGCTATCGACGATCTTCGATATCTCGCCATTGAGCTGCACCTTGAGACCCGCGAGGTCGGCACGAAGCTGGCGCATACGCGGATGCCCCGGCAGCAACGTCGCCGAAAGCTCCGAAATCTGTCTCTCGATGCGCACGCGTTGCTGCACCAAATTCTGGATCAACGGCGATTTCTGCACATCGGCGAGCTGATCGGCAGACCCGAGCTTGATCATCTCCCGTGCCGACTTCGCCCGCACTTCGGCTTCGCCGCGCGCCGCCTTGGCTTTCGTCAGTTCACCGGTCAATTCCGACATCTGCTGTTCGTTGAGGCCGGTGTTCTGCGCACCGCCGCGAAACCCGTCAATCTTGCCGCGATAGCGCTCGACCTCCGTTTCGGCGGCTGCGACCTCTGTCGTCAGTTTTGTGATTTTGGCCTGCAGCACGCTCTGAAGATCGTCGACTTCGAGGACGCCCTGCTCGGCAAGCGAGGCGCGATAATCCTCCGCAAGTGCGTTGGCGATCTTGGCCGCGAGGACCGGATCGTTCGACGTCATGCGGACCCCGATAAATCGGCTCTCCTTCACCGCGTAGACTTCGAGCCGATCGCGGAAAGCCGCCAGCACGCGATCACGCGCGGTCTCGCCCTTCCTTGGGCCGCCTATGCCGACACGGCGCAATATGGAATCGAGCGCATCGACCGGGCCGAGGGCGCTGTTGAATTCAGGCCGGTCTTGCAGCTTCAAATCTTTGGAAATTTTTTCCATCAACTCGGGCGACTGCATCGCGCGGACGTGCGTGTTGATCGCCTCCTTGTCCATGCGCGTCGTGATGAGGTCTGGTCCGGACTGGGCATTGCGATCCGAGAACGTGCCGGCAGCGCCCTTCGCCACGATCGCCAGTTCCGCCTCGCTTTGATATCGCGGAGCCACCAACGAGAGCACGGCATAGGTCAGGCCGCCGAGCGCCACACTGGCGAGGATCAGCCATCGCGCGCTTCGTCTCAAAGCATCGAACACCGAAGACATTTCGATGTCGTCAGGCGAGGCATGGGATCGCGACTGCATAACTGTGCTCGATCAAAAGGTTCTCTACACACGCAGGTATCGGCTTCCTCGGTTAGCAACTCCTTAAGCGGCTCAAAAAAATACGTGCTCTCAGATTTTATTAACTTTGCGCCGCTAACGTCCGAACACTGTTTTCCATTGGAAGAGCATAGGTATGTCGGTGCGCCTCATTCTGTTGTCTGCGTCAGCGGCGTCACTGATGCTTGGCGGCTGTGCTCAGGATTTCTTCACGGGCCTCGATGCCAAGCTTCAAAGCGATGCGGTCGTCGTAGCCCAAGACGGCGCGCCAAGCTCCGACGGCTATCCCGTGCCCGTTACGCGGGCATCGGCAGAACCGGTTGTCTGGGGCTCGCCAACCGTAATGCCCGCAGAAATCGTGCAATCCGAAACCGTTGCCGATCCCGAAGGGCCCTATTTGCTCGACACCGGTGACCGCCTGCGTATTTTCGTTTACGGGCAGCCGAACCTCTCGCGCCTTTACATTGTCGATCACGAAGGCAAGGTCGCTGTCCCGCTCATCGGCAACGTTACGGCGCGCGGTAAAACGACGAACCAGCTTCAGGCGGCAATCCGTGCGCGGCTCGGCGCCGAATACGTCAAGGATCCGCAGGTTACCGTCGACGTTCAGCAGAACCGCCCCTTCTTCATCCTTGGCGAAGTCAAGACGGCCGGCCAATACCCCTATGTTTCGGGGATGACGGTCGAAACGGCGGTGGCCATAGCCGGTGGCTACACCGAGCGTGCCAGCGAGCGCAGCTTCCGCATTACACGCCGCGTTAACGGTCTCGTTCAGGAGATCGAGGCGCCGGGCGACACACTGTTGAAACCGGGCGACACCGTTTACGTGTTCGAGAGGTTTTTCTGAGAACTATCTGGCCTTTCCGCCGGCGTATCGGGCAGGCCAAGCATGCGTATTCTCCACTGTCTTCGCGCCCCCGTGGGCGGTCTCTTCCGCCATGTCCTCGATCTTGCCGAGGAGCAGACAAAACGAGGCCATGACGTCGGCATCCTTGCCGACAGCAACGCCGAAGACGGGCTGACATCTGCCAAATTCGCGGCGATCGCATCCAAGCTGACGCTTGGAATAAAACGCGTGCCCATAAGCCGCCAGCCGGGTCTCGGAGATTTCGCGGCCGTGCGAGCCGTTCGCAGACATGCGGCAACACTCGATCTCGACGTGTTGCATGGACACGGCGCTAAAGGTGGCGCTTATGCGCGACTGGCGACCTGGACTCCTGGGGGACGACGAGGATCCGTTAAAGCCTTCTACACCCCACACGGCGGCAGCCTGCACTTCAAGCCCGGCTCGTTTCCGTTGATGGTAGAGCGCGCCCTCGATCCTCTGACCAGCGGCCTTATCTTCGAGAGTACCTACGCCGCGCAGATTTATCGTGCCCGCATCAGAGCCAACGGTGCACCCCAGCGCATCATTCCCAACGGCCTCAAGTTGGCAGACTTCACGTCTGCCGAGCCGCGCGCCGATGCCACCGACTTATTGTTCGTCGGCGAACTCCGCGACATTAAAGGCGTCCACATTCTGCTCGGCGCGCTGGCCAAACTCAAAGCCCGGCATGTCACCGCGACAATCGTCGGATCCGGCCCGGATGCCGCCAAGTTCAAAGCAATGTCCTCGGCGCTCGGTCTGGATGGCCTCGTGCGCTTCACCGGAGCGCTGCCCATCCGCGAGGCCCTGACGCTCGGCCGGATGATGGTTGTACCATCACTTGCCGAAAGCTTCCCTTATGTCGTGCTCGAGGCGACCGCTGCCGGCTTGCCGCTCATCGCCACCAACGTCGGCGGCATTCCTGAAATTGTCGCAGAAACGGACACAGCGCTGATCGAACCGGATGACGTGAGTGCCCTAGCAGCGGCGCTCGAGGCGACACTCGACGATCCGGTGCGTGCAAAAGCCCGCGCCGCGCGCCTCAAAGCCAATGTCACGAGCAAATTCACGGTCGCGGCCATGACGGACGCCGTCCTGAACTTCTATACGGGGTCGCGTCAGCCGCAGCGAACACCATCTACCGCGACGAAATTACAAGTTAATCGCGGTTAACCGGAATGGCACGGAGCCTGCTTGGTAGCCGTCACGTTTATCCAAACGGGACGCGCAGAGAAAATGGCCCTGACAGTCGAATTCAAGAATTCCGCGGCGGAGATCTACGCAAACGGCAATGCCGCCGTATATCCGATCGGAATGCAAGGGCCCAAGCTTGCCGATCTCGGACACTCGGATCGTCAGCGCACACTCTCGCCGGTGATCGTGAGCGGCAGCGTCCGCTGCATCGAATTCCTCATCGTGACCTTGCTCGGACTTGCGATCGCGAACGTCTACGTCGTGGAATCCACCGTTCTTCAGAACACGATCTACCTGTTTGCGACTTCCCTCGTCGGCGCTGCAACGGTCACCGTGTTCGAACTCCTCGGCCTTTACAGCCTGCGCGCCCTCTCCGCCAACGTCCGCAATATGCCGGCGGCCATTCTCGGTTGGACGATCGCCTTCGCGGCTCTCGTCGCCGCCGTCTTCTTTCTCAAAATCGGACAGGAAGTCTCCCGCGTCTGGCTTGCAGCATGGTTCGTGTCGGGCGCCGTCTTGCTTCTGACGGAACGGCTCATCGCCGGCTGGTACGTTCGCGGCGCCGCGAACTCCGGCCGCCTCTATCAGCGCGCCGCGATCTACGGCACAGGCCCACTGACCGAGGGCCTGCTCGGCGACCTCGAAGCCGACACCAACTCGATCGTGCGCATTGCCGGTATTTTCGACGATCGCCGCGACGAACGCGCTCCGCTGGAAGTCTCCGGCTATCCCCACCTCGGCGGCCTCAACGATCTCATCACCATGAGCCGCGCGAAGAACATCGATCTCATCATCGTGTCGCTGCCGCTCGCGGCGGAAGCACGCCTCTCGAATGTCGCCGGCCGGCTGTCCGTCCTGCCTGCCGACGTCAAGATGCCCGCACGCTCCACGGAGCTGAGATTCTCCCCCCGCACCTATTCGCGCGTCGGCTCCGTCGCGATGATCGACCTTCTCGACAAGCCGATCGCCGATTGGGACTACGTTTCGAAATGGCTCTTCGACAAGATCGTCGGCTCGATCGCGCTTGCGCTTCTGGCGCCTGTGATGCTGCTCATCGCGCTCGCCGTGAAGCTCGAAAGCCGCGGCCCGGTTCTTTTCCGGCAGAAGCGGTACGGCTTCAACAACGAGCTGATCGAGGTGTTGAAATTCCGCTCGATGTATGTCGACCGCTGCGATGCGACGGCCTCGAAGCTGGTGACCAAGGACGATCCGCGCGTAACCCGCGTCGGCCGCTTCATCCGCAAAACGAGCCTCGACGAGCTTCCCCAGCTGATCAACGTCGTGATGGGCAACCTGTCGCTCGTCGGCCCGCGTCCGCATGCCGTTCAGGCCAAGGCCGCCGGTCATCTCTACGACGAAGTCGTGGACGGCTACTTCGCGCGTCACAAGGTCAAGCCCGGCATTACCGGCTGGGCACAGATCAACGGCTGGCGCGGCGAGACGGATACGGAAGAGAAAATCACGAAACGCATCGAGCACGATCTCTATTACATCGAAAACTGGAGCGCGTTCCTCGATCTCTACATTCTCTTGAAGACCCCGTTCGCTTTGCTCAACACGGCGAGCGCATACTGAAGCCCAGCGCTCATCGAATGTCGTCGCTCGCCTGCAGACAGAAAGCACTTTCGAAATGACGCCGGTCATCGCCTTAGCGCCGACGATTGCCCGCTTCGACCTCGGGAGAGGCAGGACGAAGAGCGCAGCGCATCAGATTGCTCTGGCTCTCGTTTGGCTGACCGTCGCCATCAGCTCGATCGTGTTCGACGAACCGGCACCCGTCGATGCCATGACGATCGGACTCATGATCTTGCTTCCGGTCGTCGGATTGGTCGATGCCAAGCCGATGCTCTGGGCGGGCTTCGCCGTCGTTTTCGCGATGACGGCCTGTGGCGAAGTCAGCGCCGCGCTGGCGCGCGAAACCGGCATCGCGGTTTCGCATATGACGGTGTCTCTCTACCTCGTCGGCGCCTGGTTCCTATTTGCCGCCTTCGTGGCAAAGAATCCTGAAAAGCATACGCGGCTTATCCTCAATGCTTATCTCGTCGCCGGTATCATCGCCGCGCTTTGCGGCATTGTCGGATATCTCAATCTCTTCCCTGGTTCGTACGATCTTTTCACGCGCTACGACCGCGCTTCCGGCCCTTTCAAGGACCCGAACGTCTTCGGCCCGTTTCTGGTGGCGCCGTTGCTGACGGCGCTGCATTTGTGGCTCGTACGTCCGCTGCGACGCGGAATTCTGCCATTGATCGCCGCCGCCATTCTAGCCGTCGGCATACTCTTCAGCTTCTCGCGCGGCGCCTGGGCCGCAGCGACCATCGGCATCGGGCTCTACAGTTATTTTTACACGATCACCGCCAACTCAAATCGGGAGCGCCTTAAACTTGCAGCACTCGTGCTCCTCTGCATCGCCGTTCTGGCGCTGATCCTGGCGGCAGCGTTCAAGTCGGAAGCCATCTCGAACTTGCTGGAACAGCGCACGGCGTTGACGCAGTCCTACGACGTCGGCCCGGACGGCCGCTTCGGCGGACAGTTGAAGGCCGTCGGCCTGATCCTCGACAACCCCCTCGGCATCGGGGCGGCGATCTTCACGCGCTTCTACCATCACGAAGAAGTGCATAACATCTACCTCAGCATGTTCCTCAACGCCGGTTGGGTCGGCGGCCTGCTTTACCTGATGACATGCCTCGGCACCCTCGCGTTCGGATTTCGCCACGTATTCAAGAAAACGCCGTCTTCGCCCCTTTTTCTGATCGTCTTCTCCGCACTCGCCGGCAACATCTGCGAAGGCGTCCTGATCGACAGCGATCACTGGCGCCACTTCTATCTGCTTCTGGCCCTCGTCTGGGGGATGATGGCGGCGGATCAGCGCCAGCTCCGTCCGGCGCGCATCCTTCGTGATCTGCGTCCGGTTCTATTGCAGAGCGTCCTCCTCATACCGCCGTCGCGGAGGCCGATGCGCATCGTCGGCTTTGCGCCGATGCCGACGGTGCTGGAACTCAAAAGCAAATATGCGGGAAAAATTCCCGGATGGCGCTCAGGCCACGGGCGGATTATTGCATCCGTGAGTGCGTGAGCGCTCGACCCATGCTCGGCTTATCTAGCGGTCATTTTCAGAACGTGGGAAATTCTTAACGCGCCTGCGAATTGGGCTCGGGCAATTTCGGCGTTTCGTCCGCGGCAACCGCATACGGCCGTCCGCTCAACGGATTAACGACGAGAGAAGGCCGAGCCCGGCTATAGCGCAGAAGCGTCGCATGATGATCGATCAGCTCGGCGAGGCCGATACGATTGAGGTTGGACGCATAAGCTCGAAAGTACGGCGTCATAGGATGGAACGCTCCCTGCTCTCAGCAGCTTCCATGCAGGTTCTTTGCCATCTCGGAGCAATTGCCGGTGCGACGCTTGACGCACACGGAAGGCAGGGCCAAAAAGTAACAATGTTACAGAACGGACAAGAGCTGGTTATCCAATGCCGCTGAGACGCCGCCTCCTTGCGCTCGTTGCACTCGTCCTGGGGCTATGCCTGCTTGCCGGGGGCGCGCTGACCTATTGGGCCGGACTTCGCAAGATCGAACTCGAGATGTCGTCGGCCATCGAGGTCGGCGCCAGCGCCATCAGCGACGCGCTATCGTCGATCTCGACGACCGGAGATCCCACGGCGCATCTGCGTCGCATCGTGGAATCGTTCGACGGCGACCGCCATCTCGTTGCCAGTCTCGTTGCTCAAAACGGATCGACCGTCGACGTTTCGCATCTGAAGCGTCCGGCAGATCCTCCGCCTGCGTGGCTCTTTAAATTGCTCGTTCCCAAAATTCACACGAGAAACTTCGCACTACCCGACGGCTTCAAGAATATGGGAAGCATCAAGCTCGAAGCCGATCCCCACAACGAAGTCAGCGAAGTGTGGGAGGATCTGAAGCTCAAGTTTCTGATCGTCTCTGGTTTCTGCTGCATCGTCCTGGCGCTCATTTATGCTTCGCTAGGCCGCGCGCTTCGCCCGCTTGAAAACCTTTCGGCTGCGCTACACCGCGTCGGCGAGGGCGATTACACCGCCCACGTCGACGAGAAAGGCCCCGAAGATCTCAATCTCATATATCGCGCCTTCAACCGCATGGCCGAGCAGCTCCGGACAGCGGAAGAGCAGAACCAGCGCCTCAACGAGCAGCTCTCGACCGTTCAGGAAGAAGAACGCTCGGAGATTGCGCGCGACCTTCACGACGAGATCGGCCCTTTCCTCTTTGCCGTCGATGTCGACGCGCAATCGATCCCGCTTCTATTGTCGAAAAATTCGGGCGACGACGTTGCAAGCCGCGCCAAAGCCATTCGTCAGTCCGTGCAGCACATGCAGGTGCATCTGCGTGGCGTCCTGAGCCGATTGCGCCCGGCGATGCTGATTGACCAGGGATTGACCCACGCCGTCGAACATCTTGTCGCCTTCTGGCGCACGCGACGGCCGCTGATCACGTTCAACACCGACATCGAGGACGAGCGCTTCCCGGGGCACATCGAGGAGACGGCATTTCGCATGCTGCAGGAAGGCACGAGCAACGCTGTCCGCCACGGCAAGCCGTCGACCATCAGCCTCAGCGCGCGGCGGACCGAGAATGGCACATTGCGGGTTATCGTATCCGACGACGGCAGCGGCATCGCAGCGACTTCGGCGCGCGGCTTCGGCCTCGTCGGCATGAGAGAACGCATCGCCGCACTCGAAGGACAGCTGCGGATAACCGCTCGCGAAGGCGGAAAAGGCGTCACGCTGATCGCTGAGATTCCTCTGCCCCCCGAAAACGGCAAAACAACCAAAGACGACGTAAGGACCACGAGCGCGGCATGAAAATACTTATCGTTGATGATCACGGCGTCGTTCGCGAAGGGCTACAAAGATTGTTCGTTGCGCATTTCGAGGCGCAGGTCCTCGAAGCGACGAATATCGATGATGGCCTCGCCGTCTATGCGCGCGAGCGGCCCGATATCGTCGTTCTCGATCTCAATCTCGAAGGTGCTGGAGGGCTTGAGCTTCTTCGCCGCATTCTGGCAGCCGACAGCGTGGCCCGCGTTATCGTTTTCAGTATGCACCACGAACCGATCTACGCGGTTCGCGCTCTGCGCGGCGGCGCGCGGGGCTACATCAGCAAGAGTGCGCCTGTCGAAGAGCTGATCACCGCAATTCGTAAGGTGCGTGCCGGCGAGCAATATATCGACCGCGATCTCGCATCCCGCATTGCCGTCAGCCAGATCGCGACGGACGATCCGTTGCAATCGCTTTCGATCCGCGAGGTCGAGATCCTGCGCATGCTGGGCCAGGGAAAAAGCATGACGGCAATTTCGGATAACCTCGGCATCGCTTACAAAACGGTCGCCAACATCTGTACGCAGATGAAGGTCAAACTCGGCGTCGACCGGACCGCCGATCTCATTCGCCTTGCGATCGAGACGCTGAAAACCTAGTGGTGCGCGAATGAATGTCATCCCGGAAGCCATGCGGGCCTTATACCCAGGCAATCGCGCGATCTTAAATCCGCATGGCTATCCGGGACCCAAGACTAAGCAGGATAGAATCCTGGGTCCCGGCTCTTCGCTACGCTCGTCCGGGATGACAATTGCGCGAATGACTATTTCTTGTCTGCGTCACCGCCCTGCGCACCGCCAGCCATGACTTTGATGTTGTCGAGGCCCGCTTTGAAAATGCCGTCGATAACGTCACGCGCTTCTTTGTTGGTTTTGCCATTGGCGTCGAACGTCGCAGCCCAGGCGAATTTTATTTCGTCTTCATCGTCGTCATCGGGCGTCAGCGTAAACTGCGCCTGATAATTCTTCACCGGCAGCGGGCTTTCGAGAATTTCGTAGCGGTAGAGGTTGGGCTGCACATCGAGAAGTTTTTCTTTGATCTTGCCGCCGTCTTTCAGCGTCAGCAGGCGAATTTTCGCGCCACCTTCCGTACTCTCTTCGCAACTGGTGATCGCAGGATGCCAATCCTTGATCGCACACCAGCCGCCGAATTTCTTCCAGAGGTTCGCACGCTCTTCGTTCATCTTCTTCGGATCGACCTTGAGTTCGAGTTTTTTGCCGACGGCGATGCTTGCCGCATTGGCAATCGTGCCGCTCATCATCGACCCGGCGAGCGCGACAGCGCTGGCGACTGCGATGCCGTGTCCAAACTTCATCATTCACTCCCATTGTTCTTATGGCTCGCACGCTCTTACGAGAAAAACGCCGCGGCTGAGGTCACAACCGTGTTACCTTATTACAATGGGAATAATCGGAAAAGCTCTGTTGCGATCGCGCGCGCCGCGTCAAATACCGGCGTACCACTCATAGCCGCGATCTTCCCAGAAACCGCCGTTGCCGGCGCCGATCAAGGCGAGCGACGACACGGCCTCGATACGCATCACATACTTCGCGTGCTTATAGCCAAGCTGTCGCTCGACTCTGAGACGGATAGGAGCGCCGTGCGGAATGGCGAGCGCAGCGTCGTTCATATCGTAGGCCAGGATTGTCTGCGGATGGAAAGCATCGATCAGATCGATGCTTTCGTAATAATGCGCGTTGGGCGCCAACGTGTCTGCGCAATGAAAAACGAGATAGCGCGCTTCCGGCTTCAGTCCGACGCTCTGCAGGAGCGGAGCGAGTTGCGCACCTTTCCATTTGCCGATGGCGCTCCATCCTTCGACGCAATCGTGTCGCGTGATCTGAGTGCGCGACGGCAGACGGCGAAGTTCGTCGAGGCTTAACTCTGTCGGTCGCACGACAAGACCGTCGACTTTCAATCGCCAGTTCGAGAAGCCTTCCTTCGCCTGCGTCTGGTAGGACGGATCGTCGACGTTGATCGAACCGTTCGCCTTGAAATTGGCCGAGAGATCGCTTTCGCTGAATTCCCGCGCCATCGACCTGCGTGACAGCACGAAACGCTGCACGCGCTGCGTAGCGCCCTCCGCCTTGCTCAAGATATCGCGAAACGTCGGCGATTGTGAAAGCTGGTCGCAACCTCCGAGCATCAGTGCTCCACCGGCCGCGGATAAACGGGCGAGAAAACCGCGCCGACTCAGCTTGGACGTTAAATCCATTGTCCTCACTCCGCCGCTTCTATGCGATAGCGCCCAGTGATCATCGAGCGCAGATTGTTCCAAACACCGGATATGAGAACCATCACCACGTGCACGATGACGAACAGCACGATGCCCGTCGCGCACAGGAAATGGATCGTCCGTGCCGATTGCCGTCCTCCGAAGATTTCGACCAAAAACGGGAACGCAGCGTCGAGACCCGGCGACATCGTCAAACCCGTCAGTACGACGAGAGGCAAAAGCCCGAGAACGACGGCGAGGTAAGCGAGCTTCTGCAGCACGTTGTAGCGCTTCGCTTCTTCGCCCTTTGGAAATCTCAATCTGATGTGTTCGGCAATGTCGTGTCCGATGTTCCTGAGCTGCAGCCGAGTGGGAGCGAGATCGCGCCGCAAGTGTCCGCTCCACAGCGAGTAGGCGAGATATGCCAAGCCGTTCAGCACGAATAGCCACGCGAAAAAGAAATGCCAGCGCCTGCCGGTCGCGAGATCGCGGTAGGACGGCAGAGTGATCCAGCTCGGAAAGCCGCGCGCCTCGAGTTGCCCGTCTGCGCCTCTGGAAAGACCGAGCACGCCCGTCGTATCAAACGTGACGTTGCCGATCGTGGTCAGCCCGGCCGGTGTTCCATCGCTTCTCTGCACGGCGCGCAGCGACAGCACCGCATGATCCGGATCGGAGCGATTGCCGAAGTAGAGCTTCGGGTGTGCATTAAAAATCTGCAATCCGCTCATCAGCAGAACGAGAAGGCACAGGACATTGACCCAGTGCGTCGCCCGCACCGGCAGGGTGTGCCGATAGATGACGTCGGCCGGCCGGGCTGGCTTGCATTCCGAGTCTTCGTTACGAGCGTCCATTTCAGATCTTCCGCTGCGCCCGGATGACCTTCTACACCCGGAGCCTCGAAGACCAAATACGCCGCCGGCATCCCGGACGTTTCAGCTCGGATGCCAAATTTTCGCGGAAGAGGCAGCTAAGGACTTTTGCGCCTTAATCCTGATAAGGGCCAGGATTGTCGTATTGCGGAGCGCAGGCGATCTTTGAGTCACGTCCCGATATCAGCAATGCCACGGTATTCGAGAAAGCATCGAATGCGTAGGGCTTGGCGACGATCGGTTCGTCGCGATAGGCCGGTTCGATGTCGCGCGCCCTATATCCCGTCCCCCAGGCGAATGGAATGCCTTTCAGGCGGAGCGCATCGGCGATCTCGTAGGTATGTCTGCCGTCGAGGGACAGATCGATGATGGCAGCATCGAAGTCCCGTGTCTCTATGAGCTTCAGCGCCGCGGCAATCGTCGGCGCTGGCCCGACCAGCTCGTGTCCTAGATCGGCGAGCCACGCCTCGACCATCATCGATATGACTGCCTCGTCCTCGACAACCAGAATATGCGCCATGGAGCCTTCCTAAAAATTGCGAGCGAAAGGCTACGCGGTTTGCTGCGGGACGTCTGTGTACTTTGACATGCTTCGTACTCAAGAACAGACCGAGGCGCATCCCAATGGAGGTTTCCGCGTTATCTAATTATGGCAAAAAACGTAATGCGACAACAGCTGCTCCAAAACGGCTATGACGATGATCCTCCGCCACCTGATGATCGGCCGGCTCCCAAGAACCTCGCGGAACTAAACAAAATTATCGCTGCTGCTAAACCTATGGTGCATGGCGGGGCACGAGCGGTATTGGGCGAAGGTCCTATAGGCGCGGCGCTGGCCTTTGTCGGCGAGCAGCCTGGCGACCAGGAAGATAGGCTAGGCCACCCTTTCGTTGGGCCTGCAGGGCAACTCTTCGATCGCGCCCTCGAAGCCACCGGAATCGAGCGAAAAGACACCTACGTCACCAATGCGGTTAAGCATTTCAAGTACGCGGAACGTGGTAAACGGCGGCTGCATCAGAAGCCGACCGTCGGCGAAGTCAGACACTATCGATGGTGGTTGCTGAAAGAGTTGGAATTCGTTCACCCGCATCTGGTGGTCGCGCTCGGAGCAACGGCCGCCCTGGCATTATCGGGAAAACCCGTGGTCATCTCCCGCGCTCGAGGCCCAGCCCGGTTCGGCCCCCTCCGCGGTTTCATTACGGTGCACCCCTCTTCGCTGCTCCGGCAGCCGGACGAAGATGCTCGGGCTGCCGCCTGGACCGGCTTCGTTGGGGATTTACGCAGCGCCGCTCGGCTGGCTGCCTCGCACCAATAGCTGAAAATGTTGAAGAATGTGGAGGCACCCCGATCCCCTGCGAACCGGGGTGCTCCTTTCAGCCACAGCATTGGGGGGCAGTCGCACTGAGGGAGGTGCGTGCTGTGGCTCCAATGTTACTGCCGAAAAGGGGCCAGAGTTTCCCGGTGCGGCAAAAAAGTGCGTCGTCGGAGCCTTTTAGGGCGAGGCTATGTCGCCTCCCTCGGGCCAAATCCGGGCTGGTGGAACCACGATACCGCCGCGGCTGTTACCACCCGTGCCCTCGAAACCCAGTCCAGATTCTGGAGAAGTTGCATGAGGTTTTTGGCGTTACCGTCCGCAGTCTCGCTGCTTGTCCTATCCGGCCTCTTTGGCGGAGCTTTTGCGGCGAACCTCACAGTCGACATGAACAAGGTCTCTGCCGACGGGACGGGCGAAAAGCTTGGCACAGTAGAAATTTCACAAAAGCAGGACGGCGGACTGCAATTCAAAGTCGATCTGAGGGGCATTCCGCCCGGGGAGCACGGCTTCCATCTCCATGCGCAAGGCGATTGCGGTCCTAAAACGAAGGACGGCAAGCCACAGGCTGCCCTCGCCGCTGGCCCGCACTACGATCCGGATGCGACTAAGTCCCATAAAGGTCCCATGCGTCACGGCCACAAAGGCGATCTCCCGTTCCTGACTGCGACGGACAAAGGCGTCAACGTCGTCGTCTCCGCACCGAATTTGTCGATGGCCGACGTCCAGGGCCGCGCTCTCGTGGTTCACGCGGGCGGAGACAATTATTCCGATAATCCCGAGAACGGCGGCGGCATGGGTCGCATCGCCTGCGGCGTCGTTCCGAAAGGATAAGCAATAATGCGCAACGTTCTGATTTTGGCCATCGCTCCTGCTCTCATTGCCGGAGCGGTGCTGACGACGTCTTCGCAGCGATCCGCCGCTCAAGCCCCGCCCCAGGCGCCGGGCACGGCTCCGCCCACTTCCGAAACGCCGTCAGCGAAGCCCAATGACAAACCGAACAACGAACCGTTGAGCAAGAAGCTCGACAAAAACGAAGGCGTGCTGAAGCCTCCGACTGGCGTGGACCCTGAAATACACAAGGCGCCGCCGGCCAACACCGGAGATAAGATGCCGATCATCGTGCCCCCTGGAGAACCGGGCGGCGACCAAAGCGTCCAGCCGAAGTAGCCGTTCAAATAAAGCCCGTCCGGATCGGCGCGTGCAACGAACTACTTACCGACTGGCTCTATGGTCGACGTTTCGATCATTGCCGACGCGTGGTGAGGTCCGGGATCGGCCGCCACCTTCAGACCATTCGGAGCGTGTTCGCGAACGCGTGTCAGAAAGCTTTGCAGACTCGGTCCCCAGATATCCCAGCCGCGCCGATCGTCGGCGATCGTGTGACCCTCGGTTCCGTACGGCGGTAAAATATGCTCCTCGACGTTACCGCCCGCGCTGCTCCAAACCTGCGCCAAGTTTTTTGCCAGCTTCGGTCCAAAATAGCTGTCGTTCTTGGCGTAGTACCAGATCGTCGGCTCGTGGGCGTGGCTTGCGTATGCGCGCGCTGCAGCTAGCAGATCGTCCTTTCCACAAATTGCGTTGGGCTGCCCATAAGCGTGGCCGCCGCGTCCACCCGCGAAATTCACGATCGCTTCGACCTGAGGCAGGTTGCGCGCCGCGAGCGCCAAAGACGCCCACCCTCCCGTCGACACCCCGGCGACGATGGCCCCGCGCGGCGCGACGAAAGATTGCTTCGTCATGTAATTGACGGCGGCGGTAATATCGTCAGCCGCGACATTTCCCGATGCAAAGTGATCGGGATGCTCGCACGTGCCGATCGACTCCGTCAGCGCACCGCCCGTTGCACCATGTCCGCGACGCTGTGGTAACACGACGACATAGCCACGTTCGACAAACCAGCGCGACAGCCAATAGTAGACCGGCATCGAGACAGCGAGCCGTGTCGCTTCGTCCGTGCCGTGATTGATCACGACCAACGGACGCTGCTTGTCGACACCTGAATGATCAGCGTCCGGACGAAATACCGTCGCGCGCATCACTCTTTTCGGATCGCCGCTCGGCAGTATCCATAGCTGCTCGCGCATGCGCGCGCCTTCGGGCCCGAAGGCGCCGAACTCGCGCTCGTCAGCGTTCGAAGTGTTTGAAAATGCCGTAAGGGCGAATGTCAGAAACCCCGCAAGCAATATCGCAAAGCCCGTCGCCAGGCCGGGCGAGAACCCCCGTGCACTATTCATCAATGAGCATCCCCGTGTGCCGCGCATTGCGCTGCAGCATTGGAGCTTGCTGTCACACACCCGTCAAGCAGCAATCGGCCGCCCGCATTTTGAACGGCATATTAGCCGGAACTTGTTGCCAAACGTCCGGTTTCACATCGTGCATTGCACACGCGACAGCACGCAAAAAAGAAGCATTTTTCTTTGGGCTTCAGCGCGCTGTCCGCAACCAGTCATTGAGCAAGGAGGAAATACTTATGAAGGGTATTACGCTGGCTGTTATGGGCGCGGCGATGATCGTCTCAAGTGCCGCGTTTGCAGACACCGCCACGAAGTCGACAAATTCTCCTATCCGCCTGAGCGATAGCGAATGCACCAAGCTTTGGCAGGAAGCCAACCCCAGTGGCGCACAAGGGCTGACCGAGTCACAGAGCGCCCGCTACATTTCTAATTTCAAAGCCGCCAATCCCGATGGCGACACGACCATTGACGCAACCGAGTGGAACACCGCCTGCCGGAACGGCCTTGTAAAGAGTACGTCGGGCAGCGGCGCGTCGTCGGGTGAATCCGGCGTCGCTCCAAATCCTTCCGAGCACGCACCGACGAACCGGATGGACAAGATGGTTCCACCAATGGTGCCGCCTGCAAAGCAATAAAATTTTCATTTTCGACTTTGCAAGGACGGACGATCGCGTCCGTCCTTTTTTGTCCCTGGCGCGTCGCCGAACCTATGCGCCGGAACGTTCCAAACCGCGGCGTCCTGACCACCGTCCACGGACGGAATTCAGGAACGAAATCGAAGCCGTGACGTTGAATACTTGAGTGGTTGGGAAGGATTTCCATGAAAATCGCACAGATTGGGCCGTTGATCGAAAGCGTACCGCCCAGGCTTTACGGTGGCACCGAGCGCATCGTTTCATATTTGACCGAAGAACTCGTCGCGCAAGGACACGACGTAACGCTCTTTGCGAGCGGAGACTCGATCACGTCGGCGAACCTGATCCCCTGCTGCAAACAGGCGCTGCGCTTAAATCCAGCGGTTCGCGATCCGATCCCCTACTACATGATCATGCTCGATCGCGTTCGCCGCATGGCGCCGACGTTCGACGTCATGCACTTCCATATCGATCAGTTTCACTTTCCGCTGTTCCACGGCATCGCGCGCCACACACTGACGACGTTGCACGGGCGCCAGGATCTGCCCGACCTGCAGCAGCTCTATCATGCGTTTCCTGAAATGGGCATGGTCTCGATTTCGAATTCACAGCGCGAGCCGATCCCCTTCGCGAATTTCGCCGGCACCGTCTATCATGGGCTTCCGCAAAATTTGCACAGACCGACGTTCGAGCCGCGCGGCGGTTACCTCGCTTTCCTCGGAAGGATTTCTCCCGAGAAGCGTCTCGATCGCGCCATCGCAATAGCCCGCGCTGTCGGGTTCCCGTTAAAGATCGCGGCAAAAATCGATGCCGTCGACGTGGAGTATTTTGAAACCCAGATCAAACCGCTTATCGGTGGCGGCGACGTCGAATTCGTCGGAGAAATTGCCGACGCCGACAAATCCAAGTTTCTCGGCGAAGCATCCGCACTCCTCTTCCCGATCAACTGGCCCGAGCCCTTCGGCCTTGTCATGATCGAAGCAATGGCATGCGGTACCCCCGTGCTTGCCTTCCGGCACGGCTCGGTGCCAGAAGTCATCGATGAGGGCATCACCGGCTACATCGTCGATGATATCGAAGGTGCGGTTGCGACCATTCCGCGCTTGCTGAGCCTCGACCGTCGCCGCGTCCGGCAACAATTTGAAGAACGTTTCAGTGCATCGCGGATGGCAAAGTCCTACGTATCGCTTTATGCTCGCGCCTCCGCCTCGCTCGGCCGCGTCAGAGTTCACGCTGAAGACATCAAGCCGTCGCCGATGCAGAACGTCGTCAACTGACAGCCGGCGCCACTCCTAAGGGGGATAAGCCAGCCGCCGCTACGGGCACCACCTATGGGGAGAGCGTCACGATGGCATCCGCGCCAAGCCGCGAGATACTCGAGCACGATTCCGAAGAACCGGAATTCCTTATCTCGACATCCAGCGGCTCAGGTCGCGCGCACGAAACGTTGAAACACGATGATGCCTTCGCCGTGCTCGATACGCATGGCGATATTGGCGCTTGTGGCGACCGCACCAACGGGCTTTTCTTCAAGGATACGCGCTATCTCTCGCGCCTCGAATTGCTCGTGGCGCGTAGCGCGCCGCTGCTTCTCTGTTCGACGCTTGATAGCACCGATCTCCAACTTTGCGCCGACCTGACCAATCCCGACGTCTACGCCGATGGCGTATTGTGGCTGCACAAGGACGCCGTTCACATCTATCGGACGAGCTACGTCCGCGACGGCGCCATGCGCCAGCGGCTGCTTTTTACAAATCACAGCAGCGCCGATCTCGAACTGGCGGTTTCTCTGGTCTTCGATTGCGACTTCGCCGACATCTTCGAAGTCCGCGGCATGCGGCGCGACAAGCGGGGCACCGCCTCGCGAACCCGGAAATCGTCACATGATGTCGTCTTCACCTACGAAGGGCTCGATCGCGTGACACGGCGCACCACCGTCCATGTCGAACCGGAACCCGTTTCGCTGACCGAGACCGCCGCGCTTTACTATCTGCACCTTCCGCCGAAGCGGTCCGCGAAAATCTTCTTCACCGCCGCTGCCGAGACTGGACAAGTTCGGCCCGCGTGCTCCTACGTCAAAGGCCTACGCGACGCGCATCGAACATTACGGCGCACCGAAATCGAAGCGACGAATATCTCGGTTTCAAATCCCGACCTCGACCAGGTGTTGAAGCGTGCGGTGTCTGACCTCCGCCTGCTGACGACCAATACCGATGACGGCCCCTACCCTTATGCCGGCACGCCCTGGTATTCGACCACCTTCGGCCGCGACGCACTGATCACGGCGCTACAGGTGCTATGGCTCGATCCCTCGATTGCGCGGGGCGTTCTGCGCCGCTTAGCGCGCTACCAGGCGGAAAGTCATGATGCCGACGCCGACGCGCAGCCGGGGAAAATTCTGCACGAGATGCGCGGCGGCGAGATGGCGGCGCTGCGCGAAATTCCCTTCGGGCGCTACTATGGAAGCGTCGACTCGACACCGCTTTTCGTGCTCGTCGCCGGAGCCTATCTTGCAGCGACCGGCGACCATGACTTCCGTGCCGAGATCTGGCCGTCCGTCCTGCGCGCCCTCGAATGGATCGACGGGCCCGGCGATCCCGATGGCGATGGTTTTGTCGAATATGCGCGCGAAACGGAAACCGGCCTCTCCAATCAGGGCTGGAAAGATAGTCACGACGCCGTCTTCCATCGCGACGGAAACCTTGCTCAAGGCCCCATCGCCATCGTCGAAGTTCAAGGATACGTCTACGCGGCGAAGATCGCGGCGGCGCGTATGGCATCGGAGCTCGGCGAGACCGCACATGCCGAGGAACTTTTGCGGCAAGCTGAAACGCTGCGAGCCAAATTCGAGCGTGATTTTTGGTGCGACGACATCGGCTGTTACGCCCTCGCATTGGACGGAGACAAAAAGCCGGTGCGGGTGCGTTCCAGCAACGCCGCGCATCTGTTGTTCACCGGGATCGCTTCCGAAGAACGTGCGTCCCGGATCGCAACACAGATTCTGAGCCCTAACTTTTTCTCAGGCTGGGGAATTCGCACGATCGCAACGTCCGAAATCCGTTACAATCCGATGTCGTACCATAACGGGTCGGTTTGGCCGCACGACAACGCGATGATCACGGCCGGATTCGCACGCTACGGTTTGCGGGATCGCATTCAGCCAATTTTTGATGGCCTGATTGACGCCGCTCTCAGGATGGATCAGCGCCGATTGCCCGAGTTGTTCTGCGGCTTCCGTCGCCGCGCCGGCCGAGCGCCGATTTTATATCCCGTCGCATGCGTACCTCAGGCCTGGGCCAGCGGCGCAATGCTTCACATGCTGAGTTCAATGCTTGGTCTGGAAGTTAATGCGGCATCGCGCACGATTACGCTCAGCTCTCCATGCCTGCCACCAAGTGTCGGGACGATAACGATCCAGGGCATGCGCGTTGGCGGCGGGTCCGCCGACTTCATTTTGCGCAACAAAAACGGCACCGTCAGCGCCGACGTAACCGAATTGCGTGGCGGCGCCAAAGTCATCATGGCGTAGAAAAACATCGAACGCCGCCGGAAGCCGCCAGCGAACCATCCTTCAATCCAAAATAAGAGGGCCTCTACGCCGCCGCGGTCCGTGGATGAGCCCGCGTATCGAAGAACAGCGCCTGGCTTATAATCGCCATAACGGTTTCGCGTTGGAACGGCTTCGAAATCAGGAACGTCGGCTCGGGCCGCTCGCCTGTCAGAACTTTTTCCGGATAAGCGGTAATAAAGATGATCGGAACTTCGCGCTCTGCGACGATCTCCTTCACCGCATCAAGTCCGCTACTGCCGTCGGCGAGTTTGACGTCCGCCAAGATAAGCCCAGGTCTCTGGCGTTTGACGGCGGCAAGGGCTTCCGTTTTCGTCGTCGCCACCTCTTGAACCGAATGTCCGAGGCTAGTGACGATCGTCTCCAAATCCATCGCAATCAGCAGTTCATCCTCAATGATGAGAACGTTGGTCGCGACCTGATGCGCGATCTCCTGTCCCGCGATATCGAGAAGACTTTCGATATCCCGGTCGCCAACCTCCAGAATGGCGGCCGCCTCCGCCGCCGTGAACCCTTCGACGGCCACCAGCAGAAACGCTTGTCGCGGCAACGAGCTTATCGAATTGATACGCCGCTGTGCGGTCGCCGCCGAACCTTGCGCTGCCTCGCCGCCCGGATGCGTGAGCTTCACTGAATTCCACACCCTGAGAAATAAGTGGTAGAGGGCAACCCTCGGAGGCACGCCCGTTGGAAAATCGGAAGGTGTCGAAACCAAGCTCTCCAGCAGCGTCGCAACGTAAGCATCGCCAGCTTCCTGCGCGCCTGTAAGGGTTCGCGCAAACCGCCGTAAATACGGCAAATGCGGACGGATTGTCTGGGCAATCGACATAACTTTTGCACCTCCCGGGCCGACTGAACACACGACGCCGGCAATGAACGCCATGCGAAAACGTCGTGGCAGCCAAGCTGCACCGAAACCCTAACGTACCGCTGGGATGGAAGTTCCGAAGCGGAACGAAATCTCTTTCCTGACGTTCGGCTTGAAGACGCTTCGCCACGAAGCATCGTTCCAAACTTTGTCTCCAGCGGGGCCAACCGTAAAAATTCGGCAAGACCAGGCTTTTACTATGCAGCATCGCGTCGATGGGGTGGACGAGCATTCGCGTAAAAATGGCGAATTGCCGGAGGTTGAACCGCATCCGGAATCCGAGGCGGCGCGACCTGGTGTCGCTCGTCTCCCTGGAATTGCAACGCAACTGATCGGCGAGCGCATGCGTACCATGTACGCGTCGATGATGCGCGAGCCCGTTCCCGATGCGCTGTTGGAGCTTATCCGCCAGCTCGAATCCAAGGAGGGGTCGGAGTGACCGAAACCCCAAGCTTCGGGGAAGCCCTGATCGCGGCCATCCCAAATCTTCGAGCCTTCGCACACTCGCTCAGCGGCGATGGGCAGCTTTCCAACGACCTTGTGCAGGAAACGCTGCTGAAGGCCTGGGCGCATAAAGAGTCGTTCGTGCCGGACTCGAACCTGAAGGCATGGTTATTCACGATCCTGCGCAATACCTACTTCACACACTACCGCAAGTCGCAACGCGAGGAATTGGACGAAGATCACGCCGCCATGAACGCCAGCGTTCCGGCCACGCAGCTCATGCAGCTCGAATTCGAAGACATGCGGAGGGCGCTGATGCGGCTCTCGCCGGATCATCGCGAAGCCCTGCTTCTGATAACGGCTGAAGGGTTTTCTTATGAAGATGCGGCCCGCGTGTGCGGTTGCGCCGTCGGAACGATGAAAAGCCGCGTCAATCGGGCGAGAAGCCGGCTTGTCGAAGAAACGTCCGGCCAATTACCCAAGGACGGTCCTGAGCACGCGCATCCCGATGAATCGCCGCCGGTAAAAAGTTCGACGAACCGATGACAAGTTAAGGAGGCGGGCCGCCGAACCCCGCTTCCTCTCTCTGAACCTGTGAAACCTATGCCGCTTTCCGGTTGAGGCTCGTTTCCGCCAATTTATTGAGTTTGGCGTCGGTCGCCCGCTCTTCTTCTAAATTTCGGCGCAACAGAGCAGCGCAATCCTTGCGGCCAAGAAGTGCGGCCCAAGCGACCAGCGTTCCGTAGCGCGTAATTTCGTAATGTTCGACGGCCTGTGCCGCCGCAATCAAAGCCGCGTCCAATACTTTTTTGTCGGTAACTTCGCCTGCGACGTCATCAGCTTCCTTAAGAATGCCATCGATCGCCGGGCAGGTAACGCCTTTGACGTCGACGCCGTGCAGTTCGAAGACCCGCTCCAACCGTACGATTTGGCCCTGCGTCTCCTTCAAATGTTTTTCGAACCCCTGTTTCAGATTGCGATCCGTCGCCTTCTCGATCATGGTCGGCAACGCCTTAACGATCTGATTTTCGGCGTAGTAAATATCACGTAGCATATGGACGAACAGGTCGTTGAACGTCTTGATGTCCTTCGAAAAGAAGCCCATTTCTCGCCACCTTCGTTGAGTTTTACTTCATTATGCGGGGCATGCCTTCCAGCCCATCAAAGTAACGGCAGCATTTCCTGTTGGTTCCGGACGACGCGGGGCGCGCCGACCGCACGCAATTTATCCATCGACGCGCGATTGCATGGAACCGTCCATGCGTCGAAGGCGTTTAGGGGTGTTTAGGTCCGGTACGTGGGGAGACGTTCATGTCGGAGCAGATGAGCACGGTTGGGGCCGAGCGATTTCTTGGTAGCCCCAACGCCGTGTTTGTCGAAATGCTCCAGGCCCTCCAGGCCGCGAAAGCTGGCGATTTCACCGCCCGGATGCGCGGCGATTGGGACGGACTTCCTGGCAAGATCGCCGACACCTTCAACGAAATCATCGCCACGAACCAGCGCATGGCCGGCCAGCTTCACCGGGTCGGTGAGGTCGTCGGCAAGGAAGGCCTGACAAACCAGCGCGTCACATTAGGCCTGACACACGGCGCCTGGGGCGAGATGGAGGAATCCGTCAATTCGCTGATCGACGACCTGCTGCGTCCCACGGCGGAAGTGACGCGAACGATTGCCGCCGTGGCGCAGGGCGACTTGCTGCAGCCAATGCGGCTTGACGTTAACGGCCGTCCACTCAAGGGCGAATTCCTGCGCTCGGCAACCATCGTCAACACGATGATTAAACAGCTGTCCGTCTTCACATCCGAAGTGACGCGCGTTGCGCGCGAGGTCGGCACGGATGGCAAGCTCGGCGGCCAGGCCCAGATCCGCGAAGTGACGGGCGTCTGGAAGGATCTGACCGAGAGCGTCAACTCAATGGCCTCGAACCTGACGGGCCAGGTGCGCAACATCGCCGAAGTCACCATCGCCGTCGCCAATGGAGACCTTTCCAAGAAGATCACAGTCGACGTGCGCGGCGAAATTTTGCAGCTGAAGGAAGCCATCAACACAATGGTCGAACAGCTTCGTTCGTTCGCGGCCGAAGTAACGCGCGTCGCCCGTGAAGTCGGCACCGAAGGGCGGCTCGGCGGACAGGCCGTCGTCCCTGGCGTCGGCGGCACGTGGAAAGATTTGACCGATAACGTCAACTTGCTTGCCGCAAATCTAACAACTCAAGTCCGCAACATCGCCGAAGTGACGACGGCCGTTGCTCGCGGCGACCTCTCGCGCAAGATCACCGTCGACGTCAAAGGCGAAATTCTCGAACTCAAGAACACCATCAACACGATGGTCGATCAGTTGAACGGCTTTGCGTCGGAAGTGACGCGCGTTGCCCGCGAGGTCGGCACCGAGGGCCGCCTCGGCGGTCAGGCGACCGTGCCCGGCGTCGCTGGAACCTGGAAAGATCTGACCGACAACGTCAACTCGATGGCCGGCAACCTTACCGGTCAGGTCCGCAACATCGCCGATGTCGCAACCGCGATCGCACGCGGCGACTTGTCGAAAAAAATCACCGTCAACGTATCTGGCGAAATCCTGCAGCTGAAGGAAACCATCAATACGATGGTCGATCAGCTCAATGCCTTCGCATCCGAAGTGACGCGCGTCGCCCGCGAGGTCGGCACCGAAGGCCGGCTCGGCGGACAGGCCGACGTTCGCGGTGTTGCAGGTACGTGGAAAGACTTGACCGACAGCGTCAACTCGATGGCCTCGAACCTGACGACGCAGGTCCGCAACATCGCCGAGGTCTCGACGGCCATTGCCTCCGGCGACCTGTCGAAGAAGATCGACGTCGACGTGCGCGGCGAAGTTTTGGAACTGAAAGAAACCATCAACACGATGGTCGATCAGCTCAACGCATTTGCCGGCGAAGTGACACGCGTCGCGCGCGAAGTCGGCACCGATGGCAAGCTCGGCGGCCAAGCGGCTGTTCCGGGTGTTGCCGGCACCTGGAAAGACCTGACCGACAACGTCAACTCGATGGCCTCGAACCTCACGGCGCAGGTCCGCAATATCGCCGAAGTGACGACGGCGGTCGCTCGCGGCGACCTCTCGCGCAAGATCACCGTCGATGTCAAAGGTGAAATCCTAGAGCTCAAGAACACCATCAACACGATGGTCGATCAGCTCAATGCCTTTGCATCCGAAGTGACACGCGTCGCCCGCGAGGTCGGCACTGAAGGCAAGCTCGGCGGCCAGGCTCAAGTGTCGGGCGTCGCCGGCACGTGGAAAGACCTCACCGACAACGTCAACTTCATGGCCGGCAACCTGACGGCACAGGTCCGCAACATCGCCGAGGTTGCAACCGCCATTGCCTCCGGCGACTTGTCGAAGAAAATCACCGTCGACGTGCGCGGCGAAATCCTGCTGCTGAAAGAAACCTTGAACACGATGGTCGAACAGCTTCGTTCGTTCGCCGCCGAAGTGACACGCGTCGCCCGCGAGGTCGGCACCGAAGGCCGCCTCGGCGGTCAGGCCGTCGTCCCGGGTGTCGGCGGCACGTGGAAAGACCTGACCGACAACGTCAACCTGCTCGCCGCAAATCTGACGACCCAGGTTCGCAACATTGCGGAAGTGACGACGGCCGTTGCTCGCGGCGACCTCTCGCGCAAGATCACCGTCGACGTCAAAGGCGAAATTCTCGAGCTTAAGAACACCATCAACACGATGGTCGATCAGTTGAACGGCTTTGCGTCTGAAGTGACGCGCGTCGCGCGCGAGGTCGGCACGGATGGCAAACTCGGCGGCCAGGCCCAGATCCGCGAAGTGACGGGCGTCTGGAAGGATCTGACCGAGAGCGTCAACTCGATGGCCTCGAACCTGACGGGCCAGGTGCGCAACATCGCCGAAGTCACCATCGCCGTCGCCAATGGAGACCTTTCCAAGAAGATCACAGTCGACGTGCGCGGCGAGATTTTGCAGCTGAAGGAAGCCATCAACACGATGGTCGAACAGCTTCGTTCGTTCGCCGCCGAAGTGACGCGCGTCGCCCGTGAAGTCGGCACCGAAGGCCGCCTCGGCGGACAGGCCGTCGTCCCCGGCGTCGGCGGCACGTGGAAAGACCTGACCGATAACGTCAACCTACTCGCCGCGAATCTTACCACTCAGGTTCGCAACATTGCGGAAGTGACGACGGCCGTGGCCCGTGGCGACCTCTCGCGCAAGATCACCGTCGACGTCAAAGGCGAAATTCTCGAGCTTAAGAACACCATCAACACGATGGTCGATCAGTTGAACGGCTTTGCGTCGGAAGTGACGCGCGTCGCCCGCGAAGTCGGCACCGAAGGCAAGCGCGGCGGTCAGGCAACGGTGCCGGGTGCAGGCGGTACGTGGAAGGATTTGACCGATACCGTCAACGTCATGGCGGCGAATTTGACCGAACAGGTTCGCGGCATCGTGAAAGTCGTGACCGCCGTCGCCGAGGGCGATCTCAAGCCGAAGCTGACCGTCAAATCGAAGGGCGAAGTCGCGGCACTCGCCGAAACCATCAACGACATGACAGACACGCTGGCATTGTTCGCCGATCAGGTGACGACGGTGGCACGCGAAGTCGGCGTCGAAGGCCGCCTCGGTGGTCAGGCGAACGTGCCGGGCGCCGCGGGCACGTGGAAAGACCTGACCGGCAACGTCAATCTTTTGGCGGATAACCTCACGAACCAGGTGCGCGCCATCGCAGAAGTGACCACGGCGGTGACCAAAGGCGATCTCACGCGTTCGATTCAGGTCGAGGCGCGCGGCGAAGTCGCCGAGCTAAAAGATTACATCAATACGATGATCGGTAATCTCCGCCTGACGACGGACCGCAACACCGAGCAGGACTGGCTCAAGACGAACCTCGCGCGCTTCACCGGCATGCTGCAGGGCCAGCGGGACCTCGTCACCGTCGGCAAAAAACTCCTGTCCGAGCTTGTTCCCCTCGTCAATGCGCACCAGGGCGTCATCTACCAGTTCGATGCCAACACCGAAACGCAACTCAAGCTGCTGGCAAGGTACGCTGACGACGTCGGCGCCGGCTATCCCGAGCGGCTCGAATTCGGGTCAGGTCTCATCGGACAATGCGCTGTCGAGAAACAGCGCCGGCTCCTGACCGACATCCCCCAGTCGGCCGTGCCGATCGACGCGGTCGTCTTCAAGGCGTTGCCACGCAGCGTCATCGTGCTGCCGATTATGTTCGAGGATCAGATCAAAGCTGTCATTTCGCTCAGCTCGCTGCACGATTTCGAACCGGCGCATCTTACTTTCCTTGAGCAGCTGACAGTCGGCATCGGCATCGTTCTGAACAGTATCGAAGCGACGATGCAGACTGAGGAGTTGCTGACCCAGTCGCAAGAGCTGGCATCCGAGCTTCAGGATCAGCAGAAAGCGCTGCAAAAGACCAACGAGGAATTGGCGCAAAAAGCTCAGCAGCTGGCGGAAAGAAACGTCGAAGTCGAACGCAAGAACGAGGAAATCGACCAGGCTCGCCGCGCCGTCGAAGAGAAGGCCGCCGAGCTGGCGCTGACCTCGCGCTACAAATCCGAATTCCTCGCCAATATGTCCCACGAGCTTCGAACGCCGCTCAACAGTATCCTCATTCTCGGCCAGCAACTCGGCGATAACCCGGACCACAATCTGACGGACAAGCAGGTGGAGTTTGCTCGCACGATCCACGGCGCCGGCACCGATCTGTTGAACTTGATCAGCGACATTCTCGATCTTTCGAAGATCGAATCCGGCACCGTCTCCGTCGACGCCGAGGAGATCACGTTTAACGGACTCCTCGAAACGATAGCCCGGCCGTTCCGTCACGAGGCGGAGCGCCGTGGGCTCGATTTCAAAATGACCTTCGACGCCGATCTCGGCCGAACCATCTACACGGACTCGAAACGCTTGCAGCAGGTTCTGAAAAACTTGCTTTCCAACGCCTTCAAATTCACACGCGAAGGTCACGTCCGCTTTACGGTCAAGCCCGCGATCGCCAAATGGGGTCCGGATCATCCGATCCTCGCCGCGGCTTCGACTGTCGTCGCGTTCGAGGTCGAAGATTCCGGCATCGGTATTCCCGCCGACAAACAGAAGCTGATCTTCGAAGCATTCCAGCAGGCCGATGCGAGCACCAGCCGCAAATACGGAGGCACCGGCCTCGGACTAGCGATCAGCCGCGAACTCGCCCACCTGCTCGGCGGAGAAATTCAGCTTCGGAGCGAGCCCGGCAAGGGCAGCTCGTTCACACTCTATGTTCCGATCAGATACGCTTCTCCTGCAGTGGAGGTACGGGCGAAATCCGATTCCGCCCCATCGAGGACGCAGCCGCTCGTTGCCGTGGCGGCCCTTCCCGAACCGATAGACGATGACCGCGACAACATTGCTGCCGGCGATCAGGTGCTTCTCATTGTCGAGGACGACGCGACCTACGCGGGCATCCTGCTCGACGCAGCACGCGAGACCGGCTTCAAAGGCATCATTTGCCACCGCGGCATCGACGCCTTGTCTCTTGCGACGGATTACAACCCGACGGCGATCTCGCTCGACATTCACTTGCCCGACATTCTGGGCTGGTCGGTCTTAAGCCAACTCAAGCACAATCCGCTGACACGCCACATTCCCGTCCAGGTCCTCACCCTCGACGACGATCGTCATCATGGCCTCGCCAGAGGCGCATTCGCCTATCTGACCAAGCCGCTACAGTCGAACGATCTTAAGTCTGCATTGCTGCGCATCGCCGAATTTTCCAAGTCCAGCAGCAAGCGTCTTCTCATCGTCGAAGACGATCCGGCCGAACGCATGAGTATCGCGGAGCTTTTGAAAAACGACGATATCGAGATCCTGACCGCCGCCGACGGGGCGGGTGCCATGAAAATTCTGGAAAGCCACCAAATCGACTGCGTCGTGCTCGACCTCAAGCTGCCGGACATGTCGGGCTTTGAGATCCTCGAACGCATGCGCGGCGTGCCCTCGATGCGTGATATCCCCGTCATCGTCTTCACGGGCCGGGAGCTTTCGAACGACGAAGACTTGAAGATCCGGCAACTGGCGCGCACCGTCGTCGTCAAGGGCGTCGAGTCTCCGGAGAGGTTGCTCGACGAAACTGCGCTGTTCCTGCACCGCGTCATTTCGGAACTGCCGGCAGAAAAGCAGGAACTCTTGTCTCGCCTGCACGGTACGGATGATTATCTGATCGGCCGCAAAGTGTTGCTCGTCGACGACGATGCCCGCAACATTTTTGCGTTAAGTAGCCTTCTCGAACGCCGCGGTATGCACGTACTCACGGCGACGACGGGGCTTGAGGCCATAGAAATTTTAGGTTCGACCAACGTTTCGATCGTCCTCATGGATATTATGATGCCTGAAATGGACGGCTATCAGACGATGCAACGCATCCGCAGCAGCGAAAAGCATCAGCGGCTGCCGATCATTGCACTGACTGCAAAGGCCATGAAGGGCGACCGCGAGAAATGCCTGGAAGCCGGCGCGTCCGACTATCTGGCGAAACCCGTTGATACCGAACAGCTGTTATCGGCGCTGCGCATGTGGTTGCATCGCTAATGGGGGTAGATGTGGCTTCAGATGATACGGTCAACATCCTGCTTGTCGATGACCAGCCGGGCAAGCTCCTTGCTTACGAGGCAATCCTCGACGGCTTGGACGCGACCTTGATCAAGGCGACGACCGCCGAGGAAGCACTGGCGGCTCTTCTGAAAACCGAGATCGCGGTCATCCTGATGGATGTCTGCATGCCCGACCTCGACGGGTTCGAGCTTGCGTCGATGATCCGGGATCACCCTCGGCATGAGAAGACGGCGGTCATCTTCATTTCGGCCGTGCGCCTAGAAACCGACGACCTCTTAAAAGGCTATCGTACCGGCGCGGTCGACTATGTGCCGGTGCCCGTGGTCCCCGAAATTCTCAAGGCAAAGGTGCAAATCTTTGTTGAGTTGTATCGCAAAACCCGACAGCTCGACAGTCTCAACGCCCAGCTCGAAGAACGCGTCACGCAGCGCACCGAGCAACTCGAAGATTCCCATGCCATGCTGCAACAGAGCGAGGAGCGTTTGCGCCTTGCGAGCGAAGCGGCGCGGCTGGCCACCTTCGAGTACGATCAGACGGAGCAAAATCTGCAGTGGTCGCCCAACATTGGCGAAGTTCTTCACGCCGCCGTGCCCCAGTGCCAACGCTTCGATGCCTTCATCGATCTCGTATACCCCGACGATCGCGAAGCGGCGCGTAGCTATTTCAGGGCCGTGAATTTTGCCGATACGACCGCCGAAATCGAATTTCGTGTCACCGGTGCCCGGGGCATTGCCTGGGTGCTAGCACGGGCGCGTGCATTCAAGACCGGCGAAGATGGAGCGGCTCGCGTTCTTGGTACACTCCTCGACGTGACCGAACGAAAGTCCGCGGATAGCCACCAGCAATTGCTTATGGCCGAGCTTGACCACCGCGTAAAAAATATCCTCGCCAACGTCGCGGCTATTGCACGGCTGTCGAGCTCCAACGCCGTTTCGATCGGAGCCTTTGCCTCGGCGCTCGACGGGCGGATTCATGCCATGTCGGCCGCACATGACCTGCTGCGCCAGAGCAGCTGGACCGGCGTCGATTTGCACGAGCTTGTGCAAGGTGCGCTCGAACCGTTCCGCTCCCGCAGCGACAACGACGTCGCGATCGAAGGCGACCGGGTACGCCTCACGTCTAAGTTCGCTCAATCGATGGCGCTCGTCCTGCATGAGCTTGTGACCAACGCCGTGAAGCACGGTGCCCTTTCCGTTCCCGGCGGCAAAGTCTCGGTCAGCTGGTCGCGCATCGGGACCGCCGAGGGCGACAAGATCCAATTCGCGTGGAAAGAGAGCGACGGCCCTCCATGCGCGAAGCCGATCCGTAACGGCTT
Source organism: Hyphomicrobium sp. (assembly GCA_036560245.1). Classification (GTDB taxonomy): domain Bacteria; phylum Pseudomonadota; class Alphaproteobacteria; order Rhizobiales; family Hyphomicrobiaceae; genus Hyphomicrobium_B. Next base: position 2,902 of record DATBRP010000023.1, on the reverse strand, counting down.
CGGCCTCACCGTCATCCGCAGCGCCGCGTCCGAGTGTGGCGGACAGGCAGAGATGAACTTCGCGCCGGGAGGCTTTCAATTCAGCTTCCAGGGCGATCTTTCGACGCGAACGCAGCTGGTCGGCCCCCGCCACATCGCGATTTTCCCGAAGGTACGGACGCTTCTGCCCGAAGCGAACACCGCACCCGCCAGCGGCTGTAGAATCCTTCTTGTCGAGGACGAAGCCCTCGTCGCACTACAGTTAAAGCTCGACCTGGAAGCCGAAGGTCACGTTGTTGTCGGACCTTTCGCCCAACTCTCGGAAGCATTGCGGGCAGCGACCGATACGGAATTCGACATCGCGTTGATCGACATCAATCTCGGCGCCGACAACAGCGCACCGATCGCAGAGATTCTGGACCATCGCGGCATCCCCTTTGCCTTCACGACCGGCTACAACGATTTGATCTTTTTGCCGCCCCGCCTGCGCGAACATCCCCACCTCACGAAGCCGTACAATCCGGCCGACGTCAAAGAGCTGGTTTCAAAATTGCAGGACCAGACGCCGGCACAGCTGACCGAGACGCGCGACGCATCGAACCAGGTCGCCTGATAAGGCGCACGTCCTATCGTGCATCGATGAGACTGGTGAATGGCGCGTTGCCGTGGCCGTGGCAATTGCGAGCACACCCCCAGTGCCCGGCAATATCTCGCAATTCCTTTCCGGAAATGAGCCCCTGTTCGCCTATCGCTGATAAATTCTTCCCCTTCGCGAGCCATACTATTGTAGCAATTCACCCGCACGTTCGGCGGGTTCGCCGTGCCACGTGGCAGGCGATCGAAACGTCGCGATGTGGACATCCTGGTGATCGCTCCATGCGTCGTGCGCTCTCATCCTAAACGGTAGGCTTTGCCCCGCGAGTTGGCAGGCTAAGTTTGCCGCACGAAACCAACGCCTTGCATCGAGAGTTATTCCAGATCGTGAGTGCGGCTTCCCCCGGGGGTTTGATGACTGGAACTGCATACCGCTCATCGCTAGATGTCGCCGCAATCGGCAACGGCAGGATCGCGGCGCTGATCGAAACGGGTGGCCGCATCGTCTGGTGGTGCTTTCCGAGACTCGATGGCGATCCGGTATTCTGCCGCCTGCTTTCGGGGCCCGAAGACAAGGGATTTTGCGATGTTGTCCTCGAAGGCCAAGTCTCGGCGACGTCGAGCTACGTGCGCAATACCGGTATATTGGAAACCGTTCTGGTTGCGAGCAACGGCGCCAGCGTCAAGGTAACCGATTTCGCGCCGCGTTTTCCGCGCTACGGCCGTTCGTTCCATCCGACGCAGCTGATACGCCGCATAGAGCCGCTCAGCGGACTGCCGCGCATCGTGTGCCGCGTCAGGCCGGCGTTCGATTACGGCCGCGCTGCCGCCGCACCTTCGCAGGGGTCGAACCACATTCGTTATGCCGCCGGCGCAACGCCGATACGGGTGACTACCGACCTCGCGGTTTCCTACATCGTTCACGAGACGCCCTTTGCGCTAACCCATCCGGTAACGCTGGTCTTGGGTGGTGACGAGCCGATCGAAAGTTCGATCGACGCGATGTCGCGAGAGTTTCTCGAGCGGACGCGCGAATACTGGGTGAGTTGGGTACGCGGCCTCGCCATCAGCTATGAGTGGCAGCCCGACGTTATTCGCGCCGCAATCTCACTCAAACTCTGCACGTTCGAGGAAACCGGCGCCATCACCGCGGCGCTGACGACGTCCATACCCGAAGCACCGAATACGCCGCGCACATGGGACTATCGCTTCTGCTGGTTGCGCGACGCCTATTTCGTCATCCGGGCTCTCAATCGGCTCGGCGCCACGCAATCGATGGAAAATTATCTCGATTACATCACGACCATCGTCGCCGACACCGAGAGTCCGCTCAAGCCCGTATACGGCATCGTCCATAACGACACGACGGAAGAACGTATCGCCCCCGATCTAGCTGGCTTTCTCGGCATGGGTCCCGTCCGCGTCGGCAATCTAGCGTCGAAACAACTGCAGCATGACGCTTACGGCAGCGTCATCCTCGGCGCATCCCAGATGTTCATCGACCAGCGGCTGCCGCGCATGGGCGACGTCAGCCTGTTTCGCGAGCTGGAACATCTGGGGCAACAAGCGCGCCGCCTGTATCTCGAGCCCGACGCCGGCATCTGGGAATATCGCGGGCGAGAGCGCATTCATACGCACTCCGCAACGATGTGCTGGGTCGCTTGCGACCGCTTGGCACGGATCGCGGTCATGCTCGGCCTCGGCGATCGGGCCGCCTACTGGAAGCAATCGGCCGAACGCATTCGGTCTGAGATCCTGACGCGCGCTTGGAGCGAAAAGCGCGGAGCCTTCACTGGTGCATTCGACAACAACGAGCTTGATGCCAGCGTACTGCTGCTCGCCGAACTCGGCCTCGTTGCGCCCGACGATCCCCGCTTCGTAAAAACGTGCGACACGATTGGACGCGAACTGATGCGCAACGGGTTGATGTTACGCTACGCCGCCGAGGATGATTTCGGCTTGCCTGAATCCGCCTTCCTGGCCTGCCAATTCTGGTACATCGATGCCCTCGCCTCGATCGGACGCACCGAGCAGGCGCGCGAGCTTTTCGGCGAGTTGCTCGGCCATCGGAATGCCTTCGGCATGCTGAGCGAAGATCTTCATCCCGCGACCGGCCAGCTGTGGGGCAACATCCCGCAGACGTATTCGATGGCCGGGCTCATCAACTCGGCGATGACGCTATCGCGCCGCTGGGATGACGCATGGGCGCCGGGGGCGCAAGCTGAAACAACGCGTCCACATTTGCCGGAGGACACCGAATTCGGCAAGCAACACGTGGAGGAAACGCTGCAGCGTCGCGCCTAGATCATGAACTCGACTGCAACGCCGG
>DATBRP010000022.1:0-6981 GCA_036560245.1 Hyphomicrobium sp. | reverse complement strand
GCGAGACGCTCCATGAGATCGGCCGGCTCGTGGATGACCCTCGACGTGCGGCCGACAAGACGGATAAGACCAGCAAGCGTCTTTCCGCCAAATCGCACAAACGTCTCTTTAGTGTCGGCCATGCGGCGCGGCTGCCTTATTTTCGGACTTGCGGGGAAGGCTCGCGGGTGCTGAAACCGATTGCCGTTCAAGCCCCTTGCGGCTCGTTGCTATAGCGAATAACTAGCAAGTTCAATTGAGATCGACCGGGGCATTCTGTGAACGAACAAGTGAGTGGAACCCTTCGCGACGTCGTGCCCTCGGCGCCGAATATCAGGCATTTTGCCGGCCTATAATGGCGAGCTTACTCAAACAAGCAAAACGCGGACTGCGCCGAAGAAGCGGCGCGTTGCTGCATGGAGCCGTCCATTCTTCTCCCGGTTGGCTGGGTCCCAGGCTCGCCCCCGCGCTTTGCTATGCCGAAATGCTGTTCATCGACTACGGCATTGCTCGGATCGTCTACAACAATCGTCATCGCATTTCGAAAGATGTTTGGCGCTCGGCGCAGCCGGCTCCCCATCATGTCGGATGGCTGGCCAGACGCGGTGTCAAGACGGTCGTCAACCTACGCGGCGAGCAGACCTACGGGACGCGCTGGCTCGAGCAGCAGGCCTGCGCGCGCCACGGTGTTAAGCTTATCGATCTGACGCTGAAGTCGCGAGCGGCGCCGACCCGCGCCACTCTTCTGGCGATAAAAGACTTATTGGCGACTGTCGAATATCCGATCCTCGTGCATTGCAAATCCGGCGCCGACCGTGCCGGCCTGATGTCCGTGATCGTTCGCCACGTCCGCGACGGCCTGCCGATCAGCCAAGCCAAGGACCAGCTGTCATTCCGCTACGGACATATTCGTAGTGCCGACACCGGCGTGCTGGACGCCGTTTTCGAGCGTTACCTCGAGGACGAAGCGAAGACGGGCATCGCGTTCTGGGATTGGGTCGAGAACGTCTATGATCCGGTCGAGATCAATCGCTCGTTCAAGGCGCGCGGCTGGGCCAATAGGATCGTCAACGGCTTGCTCAAGCGGGAATGATCGGCATAGACCCGAACGAAGCCGCTCAGTTCGCCAGCACCTGTCCATAACTCGAGCGGCTCAGCCGTGCATAATATCCGTTGCGCGTCAGAAGCTCGGCATGTGCACCGCGCTCGACGATGCGGCCGTCCTCCATTACGCAAATAATGTCGGCGTTCTGTACGGTCGACAAGCGATGCGCGATAACGAGCGTCGTGCGCGTACGTGTGAATTTCGCCAGCGCTTCCTGCACCAGAAGCTCGCTTTCGTTGTCGAGTGCGCTCGTCGCCTCATCGAGCAACAGGATCGGAGCATCCTTCAAGATGGCGCGCGCCAACGCAACACGCTGACGCTGTCCACCTGAGAGCCGGCCGCCGCCGTCGCCGATCATGGTTTTGTAACCTTGAGGCTGTGCAACGATAAAATCGTGTGCCGCCGCGGCTTTCGCGGCTTCGATGATGTCGGCCTCGCTGGCGCCGAGGCGGCCAAGCGCGATGTTCGACGCGATCGTATCGTCGAATAGCGTGATGTCCTGGCTGACGATCGAGATCTGGTCGCGCAGCGACGCAAGCGTCACGTCCCGCACCTCTTTTCCGTCGATGAAAATTTCGCCTTCGGTCAGGTCGAACAGTCTTGGCACCAGATTGACGACGGTCGATTTGCCCGCACCCGAACGGCCGACGAGTGCAACGGTCGATCCCCCCGGCACATCTAGCGTGAAATTGTAGACGGCGCGCACATTCGAAGTCTTGTCATAGGCGAACGCCACGTCCTTGAACGAGATGGCGCCTTTGGAAATCACCAACGGCACGACCCCGGGCTTGTCGGTGATCGCTGGCTTTTCGTCGATCAAACCGTAGAAGCTTTCCGCCGCCGCGATGCCTTCCTGGACCCGGCCGGCGAGAGTGCCGAGCGATCGGATGGGTTGGGCTGCCATCAGCAGGGCCGTCACGAAGCCCATGAAATCGCCGACCGTCGAAATGCCGTGTGAAATGCGCAGATAGGCAAAGCCGACGACGCCGGCGATCGAAAGGCCGCCGAGGGCTTCAAGCATGGGGTCCATTCGGGCGCGGGTTCTGACCGCCTTCATTTTCAGCGAATAGAGTTCCTCGAAGCTGTTATCGAGGCGCCCAGCGGCGTAGTCCTCGAGCCGGAACGATTTGATGAGGCGCGCGCCGGAAAGTTTTTCCGTCAGCAGCGAGGTCATGTCGCCAAGACCGCTCTGCGTACGCTTCGCGACCTTGCGAAGACGATTGCTGATAGTTGCGACCGGGAACGCCGCGAGCGGATAAACGCTAAGCACCACCAGCGTCATCGCCCAGTCGAGATAGAGCATGGCGATAACGAGCGCGATGACGGACAGCGTATCCCGCAGGGCGGAGTTGAGGCCGGCCGTCAGCGCGGTTTGAATGAAGCCGATATCGTTCGTCAGCCGCGATACGAGTCGTCCCGGCGTCTCGCGCGACAGCCGCGCGAAATCTCCGTTGATGAGGTGCCTGAAGGCGACCTTCTGCATGTCGGACGTCAGGCGGAGAACGAAGCGGTTCGTCGAGACCGCCTGCAGGAAAAGGAATGTGGCGCGCGCACACGAGATCGCGACGATGGCCGCCAGCACCCAAGGCAGCGCGCCGGTATGGCCGCCCATCAAAGTGTCGAACGACTTCTTGATGACCGCTGGGTATCCCCCGGTGATCGCCGCGAGACATGTCGTGACGAGAAACGTCCAGACGAGTTCCCAGCGTCGCGGCCAAACCCAGTCGTGCATGAACCGTTTGAGAAGTGCGCGCGAAGCGGCATCGAGCCGAAGGCGCGGCCTCTGCTTTTTTTCGGGCTTTTCGCGGATGAGACTCACTGGACCGGCGTCGCCCGTTGCAGCATCTTCAGCGCGTCGGGTTCGAGGAGGCGGTGAAGGTGGACGATGAAATAGCGCATCATCGCATTATCGACCGAACGCTGTGCCGCGCTTTTCCAGGCCGCGTAAGCCGTCTGATAATCGGGATAGATGCCGACGACGTCGAGATGGTTGAGGTCGCGGAATTCGTGGCTGTCGAGATCCGTCAATTCGCCACCGAAGACGAGGTGAAGGAGCTGAGGTTTCGCGTCCGGCGAAGAAGCGGGCTTAGTCATGGGACTGGCTATTTTTCCTAAAAAGGGCGCTTCCGCGCGGCTTTTCCAAAAAGCCTAACGGGCAATGGGCGTCAACCGTACCACGCCGGCTTCTTCCCCAGTCTCGTTCCGAGTCTCGTTCGAATTCGGAACGCTCGGTAGACGTATTTTTACGATACCCATTAAGCCTATTGGAACAAAATTATCGTAGAAATTCAGTAATGCCGGTCAACCGGCCGCTCGAAAAAACAGCAGTGTGAGGCACGACGGCACGGCGCGAGAGTTCTCTTTCGCGCCGTTGCTGTGCGGCAGCATGTCTTTGCTCCGCTTTCAGCTAAGTCCCGCCACCCACGATAGCCCCATGTCGGCGAGCAGTCCCAGAAATATGGCGAAACCGACGTCGCGATTGGATCGGAAGCGCCACAAGCAGTTCGCGGAATTGCGAATGTCGAGCGTCGCGACCTGCCACGACATCTGCAGAAAGACCAACGTCACGGACAGAAAATAGACGAGGTGGGCGCCCGCCAGAGCTCCCGCCACGAGCCACAAAATACAGGCGATGCCATACACTGCGCCGACGAAGGTTACGGTATCCTCGCCGAAATGCAGCGCCGTCGATCCGAGTCCGAGAAGCGCATCGTCCTCTTTGTCCTGATGCGCATAGATCGTGTCGTAGCCGATCACCCAAAGCACGCAGCCCGCAAAGAGCGCCAGCGCCGGCCAATCGATCGAGCCCTTGACTGCGGCCCAGCCGACGAGTGCTCCCCAACTGAAAGCAAATCCGAGGACAAGCTGCGGATACGGCGTCACCCGTTTCGCGAAGGGATAGACAACAACGATCAGCAGCGACGCGAGGCCAAGCCAAACCGTGAACCAATTGAAATTGAGAAGAACGGCAAGGCCGATCAGGGCGGTGATGACGACGAACTTCAACGCCCCTTCGGGCGACACCTGCCCCGATGGAATGGGCCGGCTCGCCGTCCGCTGTACCCGGGCGTCGATGTCGCGATCGACGTAATCGTTATAAGCGCACCCTGACGCGCGCATGGCCAAGGCGCCGATGGCAAAGAGCGCAAGATAACGGAAGTTCGGAACTGACTCGCGCGAGGCAACTTGGGCCAGCGTTTGCGACCACCAGCACGGGAAAAGCAGCAGCCAGGCCCCGATCGGCCGGTCGAAGCGCCCTAGCCGTAAATAGGGCTGCCACGACAGCGGCGCCCAGCGATCAACCCAATTCGATGGCGATGCATCGGCAACGCGCGAAGCGGATTTGGAGGAAACCTCAGCTCCCATAGGTAAAATCGTTCTCCGAAGGCTCTATTCGACGCTATCCGGCCCAGTGGCACGACGCAATATGGGCGTCGTCATCCGGCGGTTTGACGGACGTAGAAGCTCGGGTATGACCGCAGCATGGCAATTCGCGATCTGACATCCGAGCGGCTTTTTGTAGGCGGCGATCTTGCCGCGGGCGGCTCGGTCGAGCTGCAGGGCCCCCAGGCGCATTATCTGACGAACGTTTTGCGGCTCCGGGCAGGTGCGCAAATCCTGGTGTTCAACGGCCGGGACGGCGAGTGGATTGCGTCGCTGCTCGAGGTCCGCAAGCGCAGCGCCATGCTCGGCATCGAGCATCAGACCCGTCCGCAGGATCAAGGGCCGGACATTGATTATCTCTTTGCGCCGCTGAAGCGGTCCCGTCTCGACTACATGGTGCAAAAGGCGACCGAGATGGGCGTTGCCCGGCTAAGGCCGGTCATCACCGAGAGGACGATCGCCGAGCGCGTCAACACCGAGCGCATGGCTGCCAACGTCATCGAGGCAGCGGAGCAGTGCGGCATTCTTCGTGTTCCGGAGGTTGTCCCTCCCGTTCCCTTGCAAGGGGTGCTCAACGGGTGGGATGCGACGCGAAACCTCATCTACTGCGACGAGCACGAGACGAGCCTCGCTCCCATCGAAGTGCTGAGCAAGGTCTCGCCAGGGCCGCTGGCGGTCCTGATTGGCCCCGAGGGCGGATTTTCAGGCGGCGAACGTGACCGGCTCATCGCCAAACCCTATGTCGTTCCGCTTTCGCTTGGGCCACGGATCATGCGGGCCGACACCGCAGCCGTCGCCGTATTGGCGCTTGTCAATGCCGTTCTGGGCGATTGGCGGCGGCATTGAGTCCGGCTTTTGGACGCCCTTGCCGTTCATTGCGCGCCCCGCCATAAGGCTCCTGCCGTGCAGGCTCTGCCTCGCGCAGTCAAGGAATTGGCCGGACCACTCGGACATGTCGACGCGAGAACAAGGTGCCGAAAGCGCAGAGATCGAATCGCGCGATGATCTCGTGCGCTGGATCGCTGCCGGCGAAAAACCGAAATCCGAATGGCGGATCGGCACCGAGCACGAAAAGTTCGTGTTCCGCACGGTTTCGTTGACGCCGGTTCCCTATGGCGGGTCGGACGGCATCCGCGCGCTGATGCAGGAGTTGATTCGCCGTTACGGCTGGATCGCTATCAAGGAAGGCGACAACGTCATCGCCTTGAAACGTCCGGACGGGGAAAAGGGCGGCACGATCAGCCTTGAGCCCGGCGGACAATTCGAGCTTTCGGGTGCGCCGCTCGAAACGCTGCACGAAACGGCCGCTGAGACCGACGAACATTTACGCGAAGTTATCAACGTCGGCGAAGATCTCGCGATCGGATTCCTCGGCATCGGCTTTTCGCCGAAGTGGCGCCTCGATGAAATCCCGCACATGCCGAAGAAGCGTTATCAGGTGATGACGCGCTACATGCCCACGGTCGGTAGTCGCGGCCTCGACATGATGTACCGGACGGCGACGGTGCAGGTGAACCTCGACTTCGGCTCGGAAGCCGACATGGTCAAGAAGCTGCGCGTATCGCTGGCTTTACAACCGATCGCAACGGCACTGTTCGCGTCTTCGCCATTTACCGAAGGGCGGCCGAACGGCTTTCAATCCCTACGCAGCGAGATTTGGCGCGACACCGACAAGAAGCGCACCGGCATGCTACCGTTCGCGTTCGAAGATGGAATGGGCTACGAGCGCTACGTAGAATACGCGCTCGATGTGCCGATGTATTTCGTCTACCGCGGCGGCAACTACATCGACGTGGCCGGAGCATCGTTCCGCGATTTTATGGCCGGGCGATTGCCGGGCCTGGAAGGCCAGCTTCCAACCGTCGACGATTGGGCCGATCACCTGACGACGCTGTTTCCCGAAGTCCGTCTCAAGCGCTTCCTTGAAATGCGAGGTGCCGACGGTGGACGGTGGGGGACGATCACGGCGCTCCCGGCTTTCTGGGCCGGCATCCTTTACGACGAGACCGCGCTCGATCACGCCTGGGAGATGGTGCGCGATTGGACGGCCGAGGAACGCGAGCAGTTGCGCACTGCAGTTCCGAGGACGGCGCTCGCGACGCCGTTTCGCTCGACGACGGTCCGCGAGCTCGCTCGCGAGGCGTTGCGCATTTCGCGGCTTGGACTGAAGAATCGCCACCGTCTCAATTTCAAGCAACAGGACGAGACGATGTATCTCGCGCCGCTCGAGCGAATCGCGGGCGAAGGCCATACCGTTTCGGATGAACTGCTGCGGCGCTACCGCGGCCCGTGGGGCGAAAATATTGACCATATTTTCGAAGAGTTTGCGTTTTAAGCGTTCAACCGCGGTATGGGCGCGGCGGCTACATAGGCTCCGGTTCAGCCCGTGTTCATGGTCGCTTCAATAGGTTCCTTCGTTTGCTTTGGCCCCGCCATCCGGCACTGCGGCTCGGGACGAGGAGGCGGTAGATGTCACAGGCAACATTGGCGTTGAAAGGACTGGCGCGCGTCGC
>DATBRP010000021.1:0-21915 GCA_036560245.1 Hyphomicrobium sp. | reverse complement strand
GAATCCGCATTTCTGCACGAGGCGCATGACGATGCATGCCAGATCTTCGGAACCGTCCTCGGCCCGGACGCGAACGAAGCGCATCACAATCATTTTCATCTCGACATGAAGGCGCGAAAATATCGCGGCATCTGCGAGTAGAGGGTTTTACACCAGCTGTTCGGCGGATTGCTCCGCGACGGCGAAGGAGCGCGGCGCCTCCCCCGATTTTGCGACATCCAGCATCATCTCGAAGGAGCGTTCGAGATTGCGGGTGTAACGCGCTGTGTCGAACAGAGGGGCGGTTTCGCGTTGCCGGACGAGCTTCGCGCGAATTTGAGCGAGTTTGTCTTTGTCTTGCGCCAAGGTCAGCGCCACCTGCGCGTATTCTTCAAGGCTTCGTGTAATTAGTTCCGGCATCCCCATGCCGGTCAGAAGGCTCGCAGCGACGCGGCCCGAGAACGTCTCGCCAACGGCGGTGAGCACGGGCAGTCCCGTCCATAGCGCATCACTCGTCGTTGTATGGGCGTTACAGGGCAGCGCGTCGAGAAACAGATCGGCAAGCCGATGCCGTGCCAGATGTTCGGCGATCGGCCGGCGGCTCGCGAAAACCAGCCGGTCCGGATCAACGCCGCGCTTCGCGGCCTCGCGGCGCAGGTTTTCGTGGCAAGCACTGGCCGGAACCAGCAGCCACAACACCGAACCTGGAACACTCTTTAGCAGCGGCATCCAAACATCGAACATCGTCGCGTTCAGCTTGTAGCTGCTGTTGAACGAGCAGAAGACGAACGCATCATCGGGCAATCCGAATTCCGCGCGCGTCACGGGCTTTTCGGAAATCTGCCGTTGGCGGTCGTTGGGCTGGTAGCAATTCGGCAGATGCACGATCCGCTCTGAATATGCCGCCTGATGTTCGAACGGCGCGACGATGGCGTCGGCGAGAATGTAATCGATGCAATCCGCGCCCATCGTGCCGGGATAGCCAAGGTAGTTCACCTGAATCGGCGCCGGTCTATACGCGAGAATTTCCGGGCGGCCGTCTCTCGTATAGCCCTTGAGATCGACCAAGATGTCGATCGCATCATCATGGATCGCGCCGGCCGCGATCCGGTCGGTCATGTTGCCGATGGGAACGTAGCGATCGAAAGACGCGACGATGCGGCGGCGCAATTTAGTTCCATCATCGGGGCTGAAGCAATAGCCGAAGAGTTCGAAGCGGCTGCGGTCCATCTTTTCGAGGACTTCGACGAGGAGCATCGCTGTTGCATGCGTGAAGAAGTCCGACGAGAGAAATCCGATGCGGATGCGCTGGCCGATGCCGAGGCGGTTGCGGTGCGTTTTGAAACGCAGCGAATCCGGAACGGCAAACGTCGTGGCGTGACGACGGTTCGCATCGAGCTGATCGGCGCGGGTCGATGGGGCGGAGATGAGCTGAAACGGTGCAATGCGCGTCGTCCTCGCCCGGAAAAGATCGAGGCAGTTGCGTTCTTCCTCGTCCAGCCCGTCCCAATCGCAGAGAATGCGCCGCACATTTACGTGCTCGAAGCGATTGATGATCGAGTCCGGCGCGTGCTCCATTGATTTGACGAATGCGGCACTCGCTTCTCCGAAGCGTTCGCACTGTTTGAGCGTGACCGCCAAGTTGTAATGCGCATTTGCGAGCGCCGGATCGAGCTTGATCGCCTGTTCGAAAGCCTGGATCGCGCCGTCGGGGAGGTTCATCCCGCGCAGCAGGTTCCCGACGTTGATGTAGGCTTCCGCACGCTCCGGGTCGATTGCGAGGCCGGCCTGGTAGGCTGCCATCGCCTCATCCTTGCGGCCGAGACTTTCAAACGCCAGCGCCATGTTGAACATCGGGTCGGCACACGCCGGATCGGCAAGAGCCGCCCGGCTGTAGACGTCAATTGCTTCTTCGAAGCGCCATTGCGTGCGCAAGAATGTTCCGAGTTCGTCGAGGCTCCGGGCGAGGTCCGACGGATTGGCGGCCTGCGCGACCAGCGCGGCTTCCGCATCATTCGTCGAAGAGGTCGCGAGGATTTGTCGTTCGAGCTTGCGCGCGCCTTGATGCGCCGGATCAATCGCGATTGCCTGCCGGCAATAGCCGAGTGCTTCCCGCGCCTTCCCCGCTTGCAGCATCAGCTCACCGAGGCGCACAAGGACCACGGGCTGCTCCGGCTTGAGGCGGAGCGAAGCGAGATAAGCCTCCATTGCGTCGGCATTGTTCTGCGCGATGCGTAGCAGATTGCCGAGCACCTCAAAGGCGGCGGAATTCTCCGGTTGCAGCGCAACGCATTGCCGGCAGGCTTCGATCGCTTCCGTCGAGCGTTGCAGCTCGCCGAGGATGATTGCGAGGTTCAGCCATGCCTGATGGTAGCGCGGATTGGATGCGAGGCTTCGGCGTATGTAGTCGACGGCTTCGATGCCAGCGTCGCGCTTGTGGGCGATCAGGCCCAGATGATGCAAGCTCGGCGCATGATGCGGCACCTTTGCCAGAACGCGGCGATGAGCCAGCTCCGAGTTACGCCATTCGCCCGCCTGCAGGTACTCGACCGCATCGCGAAAATCGCGGGCGATGACGGGATCTACCTGCTGCGGCGCTGCGCTGGAATTCGCACGCCGTCGCTCTCTGCGGTTCATCGGTCGCTCGAATAGGTGCCCCAGCGGCACGGTCGAGCCCAGTCATGACTCCCGCAACATGTGCGGAGCTTGCGACGATCGCACCAATAGGCGCCTCAGTTATTCGGCCGGCTGGTGCAGGTCGGGCGTCTCGGATCTGCGGCGGCCAAGTCCCGCAAGCCAGCGACAGACCACGTAGAAGACGGGCGTAAAGATAAGCCCGAAGAACGTGACGCCGATCATGCCCGAGAACACGGCCGTTCCCAGCGCCTGCCTCAGCTCGGCGCCGGCGCCGACCGCCCAGACGAGCGGCACGACGCCGAGAACGAACGCCAGAGAGGTCATCAGAATGGGCCGCATTCTCAATCGCGCGGCTTCGGTCGCGGCCGCGAATCGATCCCGGCCTTGCGCCTCAAGCTGTTCGGCGAACTCGACGATCAGAATGGCGTTCTTTGCCGCCAAGCCGATGAGAACGATGAACCCGACCTGGGTCAGAATGTTGTTGTCCATGCCGCGCAGAATGACGCCGGTGATCGACGCGATGAGGCTCATCGGCACGATCAGGATCACGGCGAGCGGCAACGTCAAACTCTCGAACTGCGCCGCGAGCACCAGGAACACGAACGCGACGCCGAGGGCGAACGCGAAGACGGCGGTATTGCCGGCACGAATTTGCTGGAATGCGAGATCGGTCCATTCGTAGCTGAAGCCGCGCGGCAGCGTTTCGGCTGCAAGCTTCTGCATGATGTCGATCGCCTGCCCCTGCGAATATCCGGGAGCGGCGGAACCATCGAGTTCGGCGGCGGGATAAAGGTTGTAGCGCGGAACCCGCGACGGACCCGAAATGTCGCTGACGGTCGTGAACGATCCGAGCGGTACGGCATCGCCGTTAGCATTCCGAACTCGAATGTTGAGCGCGTCCTTGGCGGTCAGCCGGAATTTGCTGTCGGACTGCGCCGTCACACGGAAGGTGCGGCCGAGGATATTGAAGTCGTTGACGTAGATCGAACCGAGATAGGTCTGCAGCGCACCAAACACGTCAGCAACGTTGACGCCCAACATCTGGGCCTTGACGCGATCGATGTCGAGGTAGAGCTGCGGCGTCGACGTTTCGAACAACGAGAAGACCTGTCTCACGCCCGGGGTCTGCGCCGCCTTGGCCATCATGGCGTTGACCGCGTTCTGCAGCGCTACCGGTCCGGCGCCCGATCGGTCCTCGACCATCATGCGGAAACCGCCGGCGCTGCCGAGGCCGCGAACGGGCGGCGGCGCCACGACGAGGATCATGCCATCCTGGATCGTCGAAAACCGCTTGAGCAGCTCCGCCTGTATGGCTTTTGCGGACATGCGCGGATCTTTGGCGCGTTCTGCGAATGGCTTCAGCGTCACGAAGACGGCACCGGCGTTAGACGCGTTGACCCGTGTCGCGCCCGAAAACCCGACAAGGTTGACCGCGTGCGCGACGCCAGGAACTCCGAGAGCCAGTTCGGTGATCCGGCGATTGACGGCGTCGGTGCGTTCCAGCGAGGCGGCGGGCGGAAGCTGCACGACCGTGATCAGGTAGCCGCCGTCCTGATCGGGAATGAAGCCGATCGGCGTCTTGCGGAATTCATTAAGGCCGAAGGCAATCAAGCCGACATAGACGATCAGCATCACGGCCGCGAAACGAACGACGCGCGCAACAAGCCAGCTGTAGCCAAACGAGAGTTTGTCGAAGCTCCAGTTGAACAGCCTGAAAAATGCGTGGATGGGCCACATCAGCGGACTCGCGCTGTGCGCTTCCGTATGTGGTTTCAGCAGGAGTGCGCAGAGTGCAGGAGACAGCGTCAACGAGACGATGAGTGAAATAACAGTCGCACCCGCAATCGTCAGTGCGAACTGCTGATAGAACCGGCCGGAAATACCGGTGATGAACGCTGAAGGAACGAAGACGGCCGTCAAAACGAGCGCGATCGCGAGCAACGCCGTTCCGACTTCCTCCATTGTCCGATAGGCCGCCTCGCGCGGGCTCAAGCCATTCGCGATGTTGCGTTCGACGTTTTCGACCACGACGATCGCGTCATCGACGACGATACCGATCGCGAGCACGAGGCCGAACAGCGACAGGTTATTCAGCGAAAAGCCAAACAGCGCCATCAAGAAGAACGTGCCGACAAGCGAAACCGGAATCGCCACAATGGGGATAATCGCAGCACGCCATGTCTGGAGAAACAGGATGACGACGAAGACGACAAGGATAATGGCTTCGAAAATCGTGCGTACGACGGCGTCGACGGACTCTTGAATGAAGTCCGTCGGGTTATAGACGATCGTGTATTGCAAACCCGGCGGAAAGCTCTTCGAGAGCTCGGCCATGGTGCTCTTGATCTGCTTCGCCGTCTCAATGGCGTTCGAGCCCGGCAACTGGAAAATACCGAGGCCCACGGCCGCCGTCTTGTCGAGATAAGAGTTGACGCCGTAATCAAGGCCCGCAAGCTCTACCCGCGCGACATCCTTCAGCCGGACGACCGCGGTGTTGCTTTTCTTGACGACGATTTCGCCGAACTCCTTGGGATCACTTAACCGCCCCAGCGTCTGGACCGTGACCTGGAATGCGCCGGGGTTTTTGACCGGCGGTTGGTTGAGAACACCCGCAGCGACCTGAACGTTTTGCCCCTGAAGGGCTGTGACGACATCGCTCGCCGTCAAAGCCAGCGATTGCAGACGGTCCGGATCGAGCCAGACGCGCATCGAATAATCGCGGCCGCCGAAGACAGTGACCGAACCGATGCCTTGGATGCGGCTCAACGGATCGACGACGTTGATGCTGGCGTAGTTCGAAATAAAGAGCGAATCGCGTGAATTGTCGGGCGAGAGCAGATGCACGACCATCATCAGGTCGGGCGAGGCTTTCGCAACAGTCACGCCGATGTTGCGGACGTCGGCCGGCAGACGCGGCAGTGCAATGGCCACGCGGTTCTGCACCTGCACCTGCGCGATGTCGAGGTTGGTTCCGAGATCGAACGTCACCGAAATCGAGAAGCGGCCATCATTCGTCGAATTCGACGAAATGAACAGCATGTGCTCGACGCCGTTGATCTGCTGTTCGAGCGGCGTTGCGACGGTCGCGGCGACGACCTCCGCGCTGGCGCCCGGATATTGCCCGGTGATGTTGACGACCGGAGGCGCGATCTCGGGGTATTGCGCGATCGGCAAACGCGAAACCGACACCACGCCCAAGATGACGAGCACGATAGAGATGACGGCCGCGAAAATCGGGCGGTCGATGAAAAAATGCGAGATGCGCATCCGATGATTCGTTCCGCTTTAGTTGGTTCGGACCGTCTGGTCCTTGGCGACCGCCGATTCAGCCGTGGCCTCCTGCGGCGCGACTTTGGCGCCCGGGCGCACGCGCATCAGGCCGTTGACGATGATCTCGTCGTCGGGAGAGAGACCGGCGGTAATGACCCGCAGTCCGTCGACAACCTGTCCCAGCGTCACGTACTTCGGCTTAGCGATGTTGTCCTTGCCGACCGCATAGACGAACTTCTTCACCTGCTCGGTGCCAATCGCCTCGTCGGGAACGAGCAGCGCTTCGGCCGGCGGAGCGGCGGAAACACGAATCCGGCCGAACATTCCAGGCGTCAACTTACCGTCGGCGTTCGCGAATTCCGCCCGCCCCCTGATCGTGCCTGAAGATTTATCGATAGCGTTATCCACGAAGTCGATCTTGCCATTGTGGACGAAATCTTTCTCGTCGAGCAGCTTCAAGCTGACCGGCAGGCTGATGCCGCGGTCGATGCTGTCGGCTTGCCCATTCGATGCCGCCCTCAAGTAGCGGAGATAGGAGGCTTCATCCATCGTGAACTCGAACCGCATGGGGTCGACGGACACGATGGTCGCGAGCAAGGTCGTGCTTCCAGCCGTACCGCCGGTCACGAGATTGCCGATCGACACGCGGCGGTCGCCGATGCGGCCCGTGACCGGGGCGGTGAGTTCGGTGAACTCGAGATCGAGTTCGGCCTGGCGCTCTGCAGCTTTCTGCGCCAAGAGCGTTGCTTCCGCGACTCGCTTCGTCTGAACCCGTTGATCCAACGTCTGCTGCGTGATCGACGTGCCGCGCACGAGGTTCTGGCCGCGCTGCAAATCGGCGACGGCAAATGCGACGTTCGCGTCCGCTTGCTGGACGGCTGCCTTGGCTTGATCCAGCGCCGCCTGGAAGGGACGGCGATCAATGGTGAAAAGCGGATCGCCCGCCTTCACCATTTGACCGTCTTTGAAATGGATGCTGTCGAGATAGCCAGAGACGCGCGCCCGCACCTCAACGAAATCAACCGGGACGAAGCGCCCGACGTATTCGTCGAAATCCGACACGAGTTTCTTGACCGGCTTAGCAACCGTCACGGAAGGCGGCGGAGGTGCGCTAGCCTGAGCGTTCGACTTCTCCTCGCTGCAGGCCGAGAGTCCGGCCGCGACAAGGAATAAAGATGCGACGATTGGAGCGGATCGGAAGAACAGTGGTCTATCTCCGTCTTTTGACTGTGCAATCATCTGTGCCATCGCCGGGGGTTTCGCTGCGATCCGAATAAAGCATCGTACTCAAGTGGTGCTACGCGCATCCAGCCGCGCGTCTCGAAATTTGCAACATCAGAAGATAATGCGACGTGCAAAGAACCCGATGACACGACTCACCGAGTTGTGGTACCCGTTACCGATCGGTAACATTAGGTACTGAGCGGTAACATTCTCGTCAAGAGGCCATGAACACAACGCAGCTCAATGGTTTGCGCAGAGCAGGCTCCGCCACGCTCGCGAAGCGGCCGCCTCGGGAGCGGATTCTCATTGCCGCGCGGGACCTTTTTTACCGCAACGGCCTGCATTCGGTCGGCGTCGATGCCATCGCGGAAGCCGCGCTTACCAATAAGATGACACTATATAGGCATTTCAAATCGAAAGACGATCTGATCCTGGCTTATGTCAACCAGCTTGCCGACGAAGGCGAGGAAGTCTGGGGCCGCATCATGGCGGAAAATCCGGGCCATCCGCAGAAGCGCCTGGATGCCTGGGTCGACTACGTCGAAGATGTCCTGACCAACAAATATGAACGCGGCTGCGCCCTGGCCAACGCCGCCGTCGAACTCGAGGGCGAACATCCCGCAAGGGCCGTGATCGAAGGCTGCAAACGGCGCAAGCGCGAGCGGTTGGTCAAGCTTTTCAGAGCTGCGCGCTATTGCGATCCGGAAGTTTTGGCGGACGAAGTCTTCCTGCTTTTCGAGGGCGCGCGGATCAGCATCCAGTGCGAAGGCAAGGGTCCGGCATTGCGGGTCGTGCGCATGTTGCGCCGGCTTTTCGCCACCGCGGCTCGCCGCGACCGGCTCGAAGGCAGCGCGAAGTTCGAACGGCGCGACGTGTGAGGTCCTTAATGGCCTGTTTTATCGATATTTTCCTGACGCTATTTACCTCATCGCAAGCAGAAACTTCTCCCAATGACACCGCTTGCGTAACGGATGACCCCGTTCCCATATTGGTATAAGATTCAGCTGTCGGGCTGACGCCAGCGGATAACCGCCGGCAGAACGAGCCGAGAAACGAGGACGTGATGCGCAGCTCAATCATTCGGTCGACGGCAATCGCAGCGTTTGGCGCGATGCTGGCATTCGGCCTAACCACCACTGCCGGAGCCGATGGCGACAACGCCGCCTGGGACGGCATCAAGAGCGCGACGTTCGGTACGCATGAGATTCTCGATGGGGCCGGCAAAATTGCGCTCGAGGCCCCCTATCGCGCCGAAGATGCTTCGACTGTTCCGATCAGCATCCGGCTGCCTGCCGAATTTGCGAAAGACGTTAAATCGCTCACTCTAGTCATCGACAAGAACCCCTCGCCCATCGTCGCGACGTTTACCTACGGCGATGCGGCCGGCAGCGGCGAGCGCGTGTTGGCGACCCGTGTTCGCATCGATCAGTATTCGAATGTGCGCGCGATCGCCGAAACGGTCGACGGCAAGCTCTACATGGCGTCGCGCTTCGTCAAAGCCTCGGGCGGCTGCTCGGCTCCCGCCTCGAAGGATGCCGAAGAAGCGGCGAAGACGATGGGCAAGATGAAGATCAGGACGGCTTTCAAAGATCCGAAAGGCGCCAAGGTCCAAGAGGCCGAGGTGATGATCAAGCACCCGAACAACTCCGGGCTGCAGATGGATCAGCTGACTGGGCTCTATACGCCGGCTCATTTCGTCGACAAGCTCGAAGTCCGCACCGGTCAGAAGCTGGTCTTCGCGATGACCGGCGGCATCTCGATCAGCGAGAACCCGCATTTCCGGTTTTCCTATCAGGGCAACCCGGCGGACGTGATGAGCGTGCACGCGGAAGATTCGGAAGGCATGGTCTTCAACGGCAATTCGACGCCGAGCCAGTCTTAGATCGTGAAGCGGAACGCGGCCGGATGAGCGGCGCGCTTTCAGATGATGATCTAACCCCAGTTGCAGGCGGCGGGCTTTTGCACCGCCGCCTTTTGCTTAAGCGCGGACTCGTGCTCGCCGCTGCCGCAGCAGCATGGCCATCTACGTCTCGCGCGCAAGATGCGGCCCGCTCGCAGCCGATTGATCCCGCCGATCCGCCCTGGATTCATAAAACGGGATTGCCCTTCACCGGGTACGGCACGCCGTCGAAGTACGAAAAGCACGTCGTGCGTAACATCGGCGGCAACCGCTCTCCGGCGGGCGACGGCGTTTCGTGGACGCCGCTCGAAGACCTCGAAGGCATCATCACACCAAGCGGATTGCACTTCGAACGGCATCACGACGGCGTGCCGGATATCGACCCGGCGCAGCATCGCCTGGTGATTCACGGCCGCGTTCGGCAGCCGCTGATGTTCACGGTCGAAAACCTTTTGCGCTATCCGATGCGCTCGCAGTTTCTGTTCATCGAGTGCGGCGGCAACAGCAATGCGGGTTGGCACGAGGAGCCGATCCAGCGTCCCGTCGGAGCGTTTCATGGTCTCGTGTCGTGCTCGGAATGGACCGGCGTGCCGCTTTCCATTCTTCTCAATGAAGCCGGCGTCGATGCAAGCGCCTCGTGGGTCATTGCCGAAGGTGGCGATGCGGGCCTGCTGAATGTCAGCCTGCCGCTTTCAAAGCTGATGGATGACGCGATGATCGCTCTCTATCAGAACGGCGAGCGCGTCCGGCCCGAGAACGGCTATCCGATGCGCCTCGTGGTTCCGGGCTGGGAAGGCATCACGAACGTCAAGTGGTTGCGCCGTCTCGAACTTGCCGACGAACCGGCGATGACGCGCAACGAGACGGCGAAGTACACCGAGCTTCTGCCGTCGGGCAAAGCGCGGATGTTCACATTCATCATGCATGCGAAATCGCTCATCACCTCGCCGTCGCCCGGGCAGACGATGCACGGACCTAACGTTTATGAAATACGCGGCCTCGCCTGGAGCGGACGCGGGCGCATCGCCAAGGTCGAGGTGTCGGCTGATGGCGGCGCGTCGTGGGCGGAAGCGCATCTGCAGGAGCCGGTGATGCCCTATTGCTTCACGCGCTTTCGCATGCCCTGGGCGTGGAATGGAAAGCCGGCAGTCCTGAAAAGCCGCGCGACAGACGAAACCGGTTATGTTCAGCCGGAGCGCGACGTGCTCGTCAAAGAACGCGGCCGTAACGGTTACTTCCATTACAACGCCATCGTCAGCTGGGCCGTCGATGAGGACGGCGAAATCCGCCATGTCTATGCGTAATTGCCTCATCGCAATCGCCGCGCTCGTCGCGATGCCGCTTGCCACGCTTGCGAACGCCGAGCCGGCCCCAAGCGCCCCGCACCTCGGAACGCCGATGTCCAAGGATGACGTGGCGAAATGGGATTTGACGATCTTCCCGGACGGCCGCGGCCTCCCGCCGGGTCGCGGAACCGCACGCGAAGGTCAGGCGATCTACAGTCAGAAATGCGCGACCTGTCATGGCGACAAGGGCCAAGGCGCGACGGCGGAAGATCTCGTCAGCGGGCCGAAGCCACCGAGCGGCGACGATCCCAGCAAGGCGATTGGTTCGTACTGGCCGTACGCGACGACGATCTTCGACTTCATCCGCCACAGCATGCCGCCCGCCGCGCCCGGATCGTTGTCCTCCGATCAAGTCTACGCGCTGACTGCTTACCTCCTGGCCGCCAACAAAATCATCGGCGAAGGCGACGAGATGAACGCGCAGTCGCTGCCGAAGATCAAAATGCCGAACCGCGACGGCTTCATTCCTATCGACGCGAAGAAGTGACGCCGCCAGAAGCGCTTGAACTGTCACAATCGGACGCGCGCCGCCCGTTCAACATGTTCCACGGGCGCCGAAGTAGCTAACACCCTTGAATAGTATTGAAATAACCGGCCGCCTGCCCTATCTCCCGGCCCCAGCGCGATTGTGGCGCCTTCTCACATGCCGGCTATGCCGGCTGTTCATCTCTCTATTCAATCTTGGGAGCGGCCGTTGGAAAACGTACTCATCATCGGGGCAGGCGCGGCGGGTTCTGTCGTCGCGAAAAAATGCGCGATGAACCGCGACGTTTTTAAGAAAATTCATCTCGCTTCGCGCCGCCTCGAAAGCTGCAAGAAGGTTCAAGCCGAGTGCAAAACGCCAATCGACATCTCGCAGGTCGATGCCGACAACGTCGCCGAGACGGTGGCGCTGCTGAACAAGGTCAAGCCTGACCTCGTCATCAACATGGCGCTTCCCTACCAGGACCTGCCGATCATGGATGCCTGCCTCGAAGCGGGCGTCAACTATATGGACACGGCTAACTACGAGCCGCGCGAGGAAGCGAAGTTCACCTACAAATACCAGTGGCCCTACCACGACAAGTTCAAGGCCAAGGGCCTGATGGCGGTGCTCGGCTGCGGCTTCGATCCCGGTGTCACGAACATCTTCTGCGCCTACGCGCAGGAGAAGCTGTTCGACGAGATTCACACCATCGACATCATCGACTGCAACGCGGGCAGCCACGGCAAAGCCTTCGCGACGAACTTCAATCCGGAAATCAACCTTCGGGAAGTGACCCAGCGCGGCAAGTATTGGAAGGATGGCGAGTGGATCGAGATCGATCCCTTGTCCATTTCGACGATGATCGATTATCCGGAAGTCGGCCCGGTCAAGTCCTACCTCATCTACCATGAGGAAGAGGAAAGTCTTGTCGAGAACATCAAGGGCCTGAAGCAGATCCGCTTCTGGATGACGTTCTCGGACAATTACATCAAGCACCTCGAAGTGCTGCAGAACGTCGGCATGACGCGCATCGATCCCGTCATGTACAAAGGCACGCCCGTCGTTCCGATGGAATTCCTGAAATCGGTTCTGCCGGAGCCGTCGTCGCTTGCCGAAAACTACACCGGCAAAACGTCGATCGGCGTCGTGATCAAGGGCGAGAAGAAGGGCAAGAAGAAGCGCTACATGATCTGGAATGTCTGCGATCATGCCGAGACGAACAAGGAAGTCGGCGCCCAGGCCGTATCGTATACGACCGGTGTGCCGCCCGTCGTCGGCGCCATGATGATGTTCCAAGGACATTGGAAAGGCCAAGGCGTATTCAACGTCGAGCAATTGCCGCCGGAGCCATTTCTTGATGAACTCGGCAAGCAGGGCCTGCCCTGGCACGTCGAGGAAATCGAGAAACAGGATCAGAAGAAGCTCTTCGCGGTCGAGACCTGATGACAGAGGCCGAAATTCTTGCGATCCGGAACGAACTAACGGGGCTAGTCGTCTCCGTCGTGTCGGTGAGCTTCGGCATGATTTCGGCCTACATCGCCGGTCTTTGGCTATTCCTGCGCGAGGCGCCGATTTCGCTCCGGCTCCTCGCCTTCGCACTTCTGACGGGCGGGCTGGCATTCATGGGCGCATTGACCTTGGGCTTGAACGATCTTCTGATCGGAACCGATCACGCGTGGGCGAAGCTCGGCAGCCATTCGACCGACATTGCGGATTTTGGGAATAGCCACCCTCAGTGGCTGCATGGCCTGAGCCTCTATGAGGCTTCGGCCGCGCTTGGCGCACTCGCGTTCGGCGCGATCTACTTTTCGCTCGCCTATCTGACGTTCGGGTACAAATGGCCCGGCACGACCGCGGGGCCGGTCCGCGTCACGAAATAGAGCACAACACAGGCGGAGTCGGTGACGACATTGGCGGATACTTCAGAGCTTCAGCTGCAGTCCTTCGATTGGGCTCGCACGATCGCGACGCCGGCCTACGTGCTCGACGTCGCGGCGTTGAAGCGCAACCTCGCGCGCGCGGCGCAAATCAAGCGCGAGACGGGCTGCAAGGTGCTGCTCGCGACGAAGGCGTTTGCATTACCAGCTGCGTTTCCATTGATGCGCGACGTGCTCGACGGCACGACAGCGAGCGGCGAATATGAAGCCCGTCTCGGCCATGACGAGTTCGGCAAGGAAGTGCATGTTTATTCGCCGGCCTATGCGGCGGGCGAAGTGGAACGGCTGACCAAGCTCGCGCAGCACATCTACTTCAATTCGCCGGAGCAGATTACCAAGCACCTGCCCGTCCTCAAGGCGCATCCGAACCTCAAGATCGGCATTCGGATCAATCCCGGATATTCGAACGCAACGCTCGGCGGTGCGCTATACGATCCGTGTGCTCCCTATTCCCGCTTCGGCGCGACGCGAGACACGCTCGATCGCGTGCCGTGGGATCACGTCGACATTCTGCACACGCACGCGCTCTGCGAGTCGGACAATGCCGGGTCCGTCGGCCTTATCGAGCACGTCGCCCGCGAATTTCCAGAGTACATTCGCCGCGTCAAAGCCGTGAACTTCGGCGGCGGCCATTTCATCAACAAGCCGGGCTACGACATCGGCAAGCTGATCGCGGCCATCAAGGCCTTCAGAACCGCCTTCGATGTCGAGGTCATTCTGGAACCGGGCGCCGGGCTCGTCGTCGATACCGGCTATCTTGTCGCGACGGTTCTCGACGTCCATCGCAACGAAAAGGACATTGCGATCCTCGACGCGTCGGCATCGACGCACATGCCGGACGTGCTCGAAGTTCCCTACACGCCGACGATCGTCGGCGCCGGCGCGCCGGGCGAGAAGCCACATACATATATCCTCGGCGGGAAGACATGCATGACGGGCGACATCATCGGCGAATACTCATTCGACCAGCCGCTGGCGCCAGGCAGCCGCATCATTTTCACCGATATGATGCAATACTCGTTCGTGAAGAATAACACCTTCAACGGGGTGCCGCTGCCGGACCTCGCCATGCTGAACGAGGATCATACTTACAAAATCCTGCGGTCGTTCGGCTACGAGGATTTCAGGCACCGTCTCGGCTAATCGGCCGGGATAGCCATTGATCCGCCGAATGAGTAAGGTCGGCGCTTGATGCCCGGTGCGGCCGGGCCCGAGAGGCCACTGGCGCCGGGGCGTGCATGAAATCAGAAAATCCTAAACCCGTTCTGCTCGCAGATTATCGGCCTCCTGAATTCCTGATCGAAACGGTAGATCTCGACATAGCGCTCGATCCAGCGCGGACCCGCGTCGTTTCGAAATTGTCGATCCGGCGAAATCCGGACTCGACGGCGACCGGCGACGCGCCGCTGAAGCTCGACGGCGAATTGCTCGAACTCGAAAGCATTTCACTCAACGGGCGCAAGCTCAAGCCGCCGGCCTACATCGTCGACGAGACAAAACTTACGCTCGTATCGCCGCCGAAAGAGCCGTTCACGCTGCAGGTGACGACGCTCGTTCATCCCAAAGCCAATACGGCGCTGCAGGGCATCTATCTGTCGCGCGGCGTCTATTGCTCGCAGTGCGAAGCCCAAGGCTTCCGGCGCATCACCTATTTCCTCGACCGGCCCGATGTCCTCGCGCGCTACACCGTCAGGCTCGAAGCCGATGTCGCTACGGCGCCGGTGCTTCTCGCCAACGGCAATCCGATCGAGCGCGGCACGCTCGCCAATCGGAAACGACACTATGCGGTGTGGCACGATCCACATCCGAAGCCGTCTTATCTCTTCGCTATCGTCGGCGGCGATCTTGCGCCTGTTGCTTCGTCGTTCGTCACGCAATCGGGCCGCGAGGTCGATCTGCGCATTTATGTCGAGCACGGCAAGGAGGCGCGCGCCCACTGGGCGATGGACGCGTTGAAGCGATCGATGCGGTGGGACGAAATTCGTTTCGGCCGCGAATACGATCTCGACGTTTTCAACATCGTCGCCGTGTCCGATTTCAACATGGGCGCGATGGAGAACAAGGGTCTCAACATCTTCAACGACCGTCTGGTCCTGGCGTCTCCCGACACGGCGACCGATGCCAACTACGAGTCGATCGAAAGCGTCGTGGCGCACGAGTATTTCCACAACTGGACCGGCAACCGCATCACCTGCCGCGATTGGTTTCAGCTCTGCCTCAAGGAAGGTTTGACCGTCTATCGCGATCAGGAATTTTCAGCCGAGAGCCGCAGCAGAACCGTCCAGCGCATCTCCGACGTTCGCCAATTGAAGGCGCTGCAGTTCCCGGAGGACCAAGGTCCACTGGCGCATCCGGTGCGGCCCGAGAGCTATATCGAGATCAACAACTTCTACACCCCGACGGTCTATGAGAAGGGCGCCGAGGTGGTGCGCATGATCGAGACCATTCTGGGCCGAGAGAAATTTCGCGAGGGGATGGATCTCTATTTCTCGCGCCACGACGGCCAAGCCGTGACGATCGAGGATTTCATCGCCTGCTTCGCCGACGCCAGCGGTACGGACTTCACGCAGTTCAAACGCTGGTATTCCCAGTCCGGTACGCCCGAGCTGGTCTGCGATCTGACGTTCGACCCCCGCAAGAAGTCGGCCGAGCTGACCGTGCATCAGACGCTCAAGTCGGCGCACGGCAAGGCGAAGAAACAACCGCACTTCATTCCGCTCAGCATGGCGTTGCTCGGCGAGAACGGCAAGGAGATGGACCTTGAAGTTGAAGGCGGCGTAATTCGCGACGGCGTTCTGGCGGTTACCGAGCGTACGACCAAGTTCAAGTTCACGGGCGTTACCTCGCGGCCCGTTCCATCGCTGCTGCGCGGGTTTTCCGCTCCCGTCAACGTCACGATTGCGCTTCCCGACGACGATCTGGCATTCCTGATGCACCACGACAGCGACCTCTTTAATCGCTGGCAGGCGAGCAACAAATATGCTTCGCGCAGTATCCTGGCGATGCTCGACGCCAAGCGGCCCAAGGCCGTTGTCGCGCCCAAGGCCGCGAAGCTCATCGAAGCTCTACGATATGCGCTGCGCGACGCGGGACTCGACGATGCCTACAAAGCTGAGCTGCTCAGGCTTCCAGCCGTAGCGGACGTGGCGCGCGAGAAGGCGATAAAGGTCGACCACGCGGCGATCTTCGATGCACACCGTGCTTTCGGCCGCGCCGTTGCGGAGGGCTTAGCCGACGACCTCGATGACCTTTATGTGCGGACCTCGGGCGAGACGAAATTTTCGGCCGATGCCGAGAGCGCCGGCCGGCGTGCGCTGCGCAACGCGGCCCTGACATTGCTGACGATGCGCGGCACGGATGCCGACTACGCGCGGCTCGAAGCTCACTACCGCAAGGCTTCGAACATGACCGACGCAGCGCATGCCCTGGTTCTCATTGCCGGTGTCGACGCGCCGGGACGGCAGCACGTTCTTGGAGATTTTTTCAAGCGCTGGAAGAGCGATCACCTGGTCATAGATACGTGGTTCGCGGCGCAGGCACAGTCGCCCCGCGCCGAAACGCTCGCCGAGGTGAAAGCGCTCTCGCGGAATCCTCTCTTCAAGCTCACGACGCCGAACAAGGTGCGGGCGTTGATCGGCACGTTCGCAATGGCCAATCCGCTGCAATTCAACCGAGCGGACGGCGCCGGCTATGAATTTCTCGCCGATAAGGTTCTGGAAATCGATCCGCTCAACCCGCAGGTTGCCGCCCGTATGCTCGGCGCATTTCGCAGCTATCGGTCGCTCGAGGCGAAGCGGAAGTCGCTGGCGAAAACGGCGTTGAAACGGGTTGCATCGGCGACGCGACTGTCGCGGGACTGTCAGGAAATCGTCTCGCGCATGCTGGAGGATTAAGTCCGCCTCCGTTCAGCGATGGCTGGCGTTTCGCGGCGCTTGAACAGCCAAAACCACAGTTCTCCTCAATTTGAGACTCACAATCGAGAAATTGATTCGGCGGCGATTTTTTCTCCCTCGACAGGTGAGTCGCAAATCAGTGATTGTTGAATCAATGGTTTGCGATGCCGATACGGCCGCGACCAGGATGGGGCGCTTAGAAAAAAATTCGGTAGGGGAATTGAAAGATGGCTCGGACCTGGTCCGTTCCTCACAGGGGAAATTTTGCCGGTTTAACCGCACCTACGGCGCGACATCATCCGTTTTTCGCGACGCGGTGGGTTTTCGGACGTGGCGAAGCACACCGAAGTTCCTTCCTGCTGACGTCTGCACTCCTGACGGCCATTGGCATCGCGGTTCTCAACATTGATTCGCAGTCGCTGGCGACCATGCTGCTCATAGCTGGTGCGGGGCTGGCGGCGACCGTCATCTTGTTCCCTGGTTTGTCTCAGGCCGACGCTACCGTTTCGGCCGCGCGTCGCGTCCCTCTTTCCGGACGCGCCCCGACAGCGTCCGCTCAAGGACCTGCGCAATTCGCCGAACTGCTATCGCGCCCGCAACCGAACTCGGCGCTCGATCGCGCAGTATGGGCCAAGTTGACGGCGCATATGAGCCATGAACTCAGAACGCCGCTGAATGCCGTCCTCGGCTTTTCGGAATTGATGTCGAAAGAGGTCTTCGGCCCGCTTGGGTCAAGTTGCTACGGAGACTATGCGCGCGACATTCACGCGAGCGGCCGCCTGCTGTTGAAATCGGCCGAAGACGCTCTTGCCATTACCGCGCTGCTGACCTCGCCGGAGCGCAAGGGACCGCCGCAATCATGCCGTCTCAAATCCATGCTCGACGATGCGTACGCCTTCGCCAACCGCGATCTCGATGCACGATCCATCAAGGTCGAATTTGAAGTCGAGAGAGACATGGACGTCGTCGGCGATCAGCAGGCGATGCGGCAGATGCTCATCAATCTCATCGCGGAAGTGTCGCGCAATGCCCGAGACGGCGCAACGCTGCGCATCGAAGCGCGCGGCACGCTGGACGCCGTCAGGCTATCGATTGGGCTCGCGGCCGGCGACGTCGGGGAGGCTACGCAAGACGACGGGTTTGCGATGATCCTCGCGCGAACACTGTGCGAACTTTCGGGCGCACGGCTGGCCTCGGGCGACACCTCCGAAGGCGGCCGCGAATGGAACGTGAATTTCCTAGCCGTGGCCCAGAACGACCTGTTCCTCAGCCGCACCTAATCAAGCGCGACCTCGCATAGCTTTGCGCGGCCGATGGAGCGGTCTCCGGCGACGGCGCGGCCGATCAATCCAATTTGCTATTTGTCTTTTTCTTTATCGTGACCGAGGAGCCGTGGACGGCGGGTCTCGCGCCAGGAATGCAGCAGTTTGCGTTCGTCGAGCGAGAGGCCAGCCGCGGTTTCCGCCATAGCATTGTTGAGTCCCGTTTTATATTGGTCCTCGGTTCCTCTCAGCGTCGCCATTGCGGCTCTGAACTTGTCCTTGTCGAACGGCTCGACCAGCAACAAATCATTGGCGTTGATCCAGGCGGTACGGACGTTGTCCCGCAGGCCCTTGAGCGACTCGCGCGCCGCCGTAATTTCTTGGCGGACGGCATCCTGACGAGCCGCCGGCAGCTCCTTTACGAAGCCCAACAGCCCGGGCGGGCGTGGCGCGGGCTCGCTATGATGATGATGCCAGATGGCGGCAGCTATGCCGCCGATGAACAGCAGGTTGAGCGCCAGAGAAAGAACGAAACCCGGATAAAGAAACCGGGAGCGCTGCGGCGCCAGCTGGTCAACTTGAGCTGTCACAGCAGATCCTCATCCAATAGGATGTCGGCCTCGTCGGACTGCGCCAGCTGCCGACTATTGCTCGTGTACCCCGGGTCCGCGCCCAAAAGAGAATTCACGATATTGGACTGACCGGCGAGAACACCAAGCACCAGCGAAGCTGCCAGCGCGGTCGCCGCCAGCCCGTGGTGGCGGCGCAGCACCGGACGTGCCGTCGTCTCAGGCTGCGTCGCAACCAGCCGTGGCTGCCGCTCGGCGGCAACGGCTATTCGCGCCTTCAGATTATCGAGGCGGGCTGCATCGTACTGCGGTGTGCTATCGAGCAGCCGATCGAAAAGCTCGGCGTCCCGCAACAGCCTTCTCGCGTCCTCGTTGCCGGCGATCAATCCGGAAAGATCATGGCGCAGCGGCGCGGGCCAGCGCGTACGATCGGCACCATACGTGTCGAGCGTCGCCTCCAATCTGTCGAGCCCGGCGGGCCTTAGATTGCGTGTCATAGTCGTGTCGTCTCCCGCATCTCAGTGTTCGCTATCGTTGCGCAGCGATTCCCATTCCGACTTCAAGTCTGCCTTCATCTGCCTCCGCGCCCGGCTTAGAAGCGACTCGACCGCTTCGTCCGATACGCCGAGAACGTTGCCGATTTCGATCTGGCTCAGCCCCTCGAAATGAAAGAGGGTCAGCGCCAGCCGCTGTCTGTCCGGCAATTTCTGCATCGCGACCTCGACCCGGCGCTGCACGTCCTGGCTTTCAAGCGCCGCGAGCTGTTTTGCCGGCTCCGGAACTTCCGGTAGTTCGTCCATCACTTTTACGCGTCCTTGGCCACGAACACGGTCGAGGCACAAGTTCGAAACCACGCGCCGCAGCCAAGGCCTGATGCCGGCAGGCCCAATCTCCAGCGTCGCGCCCGAGCGCCAAAGCCGCAAGAACGCCTCCTGCGCAAGATCTTCGGCCTCGGCGTCGTCGCGCAGCATCCGCCGCGCAACCGAGACGATGCTGCCGAGGTGTCGCTCCATCAGCAGCCCGAACGCCCGGCTATCGCCGGCCCCGGCTTCCGCGACGAGCACGGCCTCGTCGGCCCGGTTCTCGGCCGCGGGCCGCGGCATTGCCGGGCCATCGGTCCTTATCGCCGCCACGTATCCCCTCGACATGCTTCTCGCCGCGTACATGGCCGTCTTTTGCCACCCCGGCGCTCAACGTTAAGTCTCGCGCCAATCTGCATCAATTTCCCTCAAGAACGCTATAGCCCACTGCAATCCGTCGCCTTTGGACGGTGCTTCAGACGATCAGGCGGTCGAATGCTTCCCGAACGTCGGCAAGTGCTTGTTTTAACTTCGTTTCCAAGTCCTCGAAGGAAGCCGCCGCGCCGGCGCGCACCAGCAGCGATTTCAGGCCTTTTGGCGCGGCCGCCGGATCGAAGGGCCCTTCCAGCGTCAGACGCAGGATTTGCGTCAGGTCGTGCAGAAGCTGACCGGCGGCGGCGAGCCGGCGATGCTCGCCGGCCGGAATAAGCCCCTTCGACGCCGCCGCATCCAGTGTCGCCAGTGTCGATTGATCGAGGATCTCTGGATGCTCCGCCGCGTAGATGAGTTGCAGATGCTGGGCGATGAATTCGAGATCGACGAGGCCGCCGCGCACCTGCTTCAGATTCCAGATATCGGCTGTCGCCTTTTCCGTTTCGATCCGTTCGCGCATGTCGCGGATATCGGCGGCGATCTTCGCCCTGTCGCGCCTGTCCGTGAGCACGTTGCGAATATCGGCCGTGACGCGCGCCGACAAGTCGTGCGTACCGGCGATCACACGCGCGCGCGTCAACGCCATGTGCTCCCAGGTCCAGGCCTCGTTCGCCTGATAGTCGACGAAGCTCGACAGCTGCGTCGCGACCGGACCTTTCTGACCGGATGGCCGCAGGCGCATATCGACCTCGTAGAGCGCGCCCTGGGCCGTATGCGCGGAGATCGCGGTGATGAGGCGTTGCGTCAGGCGCGTGTAGTAGTGCGATGGCGCCAGCGGCCGCGCACCGTCCGATTGCAGTGCCTCCGCGTCGAAATCGTAAATCAGAAGGAGGTCGACGTCGGACGCGGCCGTTATTTCGCGGCCGCCGAGCTTGCCCATCGCGACAACGACGGCCGAACCTCCCGGAACGCGGCCATGCTCTTCCTGCATCTGGCGGCTGACCTCACGGAGCAGCGCGGCGATCAACCGTTCCGCGATCGTCGCGTAAGCGACGCCGGCGTCCGCCGCCGAGATGCTGCCGGTCAGGATTCTGACGCCGACCAGGAAGGCCTGCTCGCTGCCGATGATCCTCGCCGTATCGAGTATTTCCTGTGTCGGATCGCCGGGGCTCGATGCACGTGCGGCGGCAAATGCCTTGATCAGCAGATCGTCGATTGCATCTTCGTCTATCCGGCTGCCGAGCGCCTGCGGATCGAGTACGGCATCGAGCAGGCGGCGGCGTTTCGAGAGGATGCGCGCCAGTCGCGGCGCCGATCCCATGATGTCGGCGAAAAGCCGGATCAATCCCGGTTGCGCTTTGAGAAGCGAAAAAAGCTGCACGCCGGACGGCAATTCGGAAAGAAAGCGATCGAAGCTCGCAATAGCGCCGTCCGGATCGACGGTGTCGGCGAGCGCCGCGATCAGCAGCGGCTGCACTTCCGTCAGACGTTCGCGGGCGCGCGGCGATCTCACCGACGGGGTGCGGCCGTGGTGCCAGCCGCGCACGATCGCCAGCACTTGCGAGGGCTGCGAATAGCCGAGCCGCTTGAGTTCCGCGAGCGTCTGTGGGTCGTCCTTGGCGCCGGCAAAGACCATGCTCGAGCCTTCGGCCGCCAGTGCCGGGGCATCCTCGAAAAGACCAGCGTAGTGCTTCTCGACCGTTTCGAGCCAATGCGTCAGCTCGGCGGCAAGTCCCTTCGCGCTCAGGTAGCCGGCGAAGCGTGCGAAGGTTTCGAGAACTTCCGGGTTCGATGGCATCTCATGCGTTTGTTCGTCCGCGACCATCTGCAAGCGGTGTTCGAGGCGGCGCAGATATTGGTAGGCCTCGTCGAGTTCGGCGCGAACCTCGGGCTTTACCCAACCGCGTTTCGCGAGTGCCGCGAGTGCATCGAGCGTCGGCCGCACGCGCAGGTCCGTTTGCCGGCCGCCGGCGATCAGTTGCTGCGTCTGCACGAAGAACTCGATCTCGCGGATGCCGCCGCGCCCGAGCTTCAGGTTCTGACCGAGCACGGCAATGCCGCCGATATCCTTATGGGCATGGATCTGGCGCTTCATCGCGTGGATGTCGGCGATGGCGGCGAAGTCGAGATATTTGCGCCAGACGAACGGCGACAGTTCGTTGAGGAATTCTTCTCCCGCCGCAAGGTCGCCGGCGATCGGCCGCGCCTTGATCATCGCGGCGCGTTCCCAATTCTGGCCGACCGTCTCGTAGTAGCCGTG
>DATBRP010000020.1:0-2135 GCA_036560245.1 Hyphomicrobium sp. | reverse complement strand
GCCGAGCCGTTGCAGAGCCTGCTGAAGCGCGCCCGTTCGGCCGGCCTCGGCATGATGCTCGCGACGCAGTCGCCGGGCGACCTCGATTACAAGAGCCGCGATCAGATCACGAGCTGGTTCATCGGCCGCGTCCGCGAAGATACCGCGCTCAGAAAGCTGAAGGCGGCGTTTCAGTCGGAGTCGGGCCTCGATCCGGGAACGGCGCTCCCAGGCCAAACGGTCGGCGAATTCCATCTTGTGCAGGAAGGGCTCGTGCGCCCGATGAAGGCCCAGCGCTCGCTCATCGCGGCAGAGCAGGTGCCCTTCGATCGCATCGAGCAACTGGCGGCCGAAACGCGCGGACTTGACGAACGCCAACTCCGTCTTTTCGATCTTCGCTAATTTCGCAGTGCGGTCTGGAATACCGGCCGCCGGAATTCAATTCGCATTTCAGCCGGCGACACACTTCGTGATGTTGCGACGCAAATGGTTGCCCGATCGGGTGCATAGGCAATCATATTGGTTGCCGTCAAACATTTGAAATAATTCTAATTTTCAAGCGGCAGGTCGCTCGAAAAGTAGGCACGAACGCCGTTGCTCGACACTCCGGCCGGACGTAATCCGAGATCTGCGCCGGCGTCTGCAAAACGACGCGGGGCCTGTCAACTCCATTTCTCGCGATGTATCGTAAGGCGGCTGATCGTAGAGGGTTATGCTCAGCAACGCGGTTAGAAGCGACCTTCTTTCAGCGCAAGAGAATGTGACGGCCGAGGGGGCAAACCGGCCGATGCGTTCTGCACCAACGGGTCGCGTGAAATGTGGAGTGAACTCTAGAAGTTCAGTGCGGGGTAAAGTGTGATGGTGGCGAAGCCTTTCGTCATGATGGTGGTGGCGACTCTTGTGGGTCCTGCAATCGGCGTCGGCCTTTTCATTCTGATGAACAATCTCTAAGTCCGTCACCCGTGTGGTGAAGGAAGAGATCACGTTCACGCGCGCCGACGGCGTTCAATTCGGACGTCAGCCGTAGAATTACCTTTTCTCCGCGCCGATGCCGCCGCGAACTCGTTGAGTTGGCGCCTCAAATCCCGACTACGTCTGTCGCTTGGTCCCGCCCGCTTCGGCCGGTGGCTTAACGCGGCTTTGCGTCAGTGATGTTACACGTCCTGCGGCATCTGACCACCCTCGGCGAGTTCTGCCTGTGGATGCCACGGCGCGTCGTGCGCTGGCTGATGACTGCGATCGCTTTCAATCCCAAGCTCGGGCCGTTGCGTCACGTCGCAACCGCGACTGTGCTCTACCTCGTCTTCGCGGTGCTTCTTGTTTATGTCGCAGCCCCGATCCGAGGCTACGTCGGCCAGCTTTCGATGCACGACAGGCTTGGCTATGACGCCGAGCGCTGGCTGGCGACAGCGATCTACGATCCCAAAGGAAACTTCGTCGGCACCTTCGATGCGCGCCTCGATAGCCTGCGCGACGTCAATTATACCGGCAGCGCCATCGCCCTCGGCGACTACGTTGCAAGCCCCGATCACAAGTCGATCCCGGTCCGCGAAGTCCCCGAACAGTATTGGCGTTGCCTCTCTTACCAGGAAGATCGCTATCTCGGCGGCCTGCTCAATCCGTTCGGCATCGATCTCGTCGGCGTTCTCAAGATCCCGCTCACGACGATAACGCGTTCGATCGCAGCGCGGCGGCCGAGCCTCGGCGTCGGCGGCTCGACGTTGCCGATGCAGTTCGCGCGCGTCATCTACAAAACGCCGCCCAGTCCAAACGAAGGCGGCTTCGAGAAGCTTCGGCGCAAGCTCGGCGAATGGTGGCTGGCCCCGGTCATCTATCGCGAGCTGACGCGCGGCGGCGACGACATGCTGTTGAAGCAATGGGCCGCGAACCACATCTGGTTGGCGCAGCGAACCGGCGGCCAGCCGCTTCACGGCGTCGAGGTGACGAGCCAGGTCGTCTTCGGCAAGGAAGCCAAAGACCTCACGACGGCCGAACAGTTCGTACTCGCCTCCGCTGTCAACAAGCCGATCATTTTGCTCGAAGGCAGCGACCGCCTCAACGCCGTCCGCCTCGACCGCTGGCGATACATCACCGAGGTCCGGGCCCGCACCTGCGCGGAAAAACTCATCACCGACGAGGCCGAGCAGAAGAAAGTC
>DATBRP010000019.1:0-5642 GCA_036560245.1 Hyphomicrobium sp. | reverse complement strand
GTCGATATCGGTGAAGCTTTCCGCGCTGCATCCGCGCTTCGAACCGGGCAAGGAAAAGCGTCTCCATAGCGAGTTGGCGCCGCTGCTGTTGACGCTCGCACGCGCAGCCCGCGCCAAGGGCCTCGGCTTGACCATCGACGCAGAAGAACAGGATCGCCTCGACGTAACGGTGGAAGTCTTCGGCGAGACGCTGATCAATCCGCAGCTCGACGGCTGGAATGGGCTTGGTATCGCCGTCCAGGCATACGGCAAGCGCACCATCCCGCTGTTGCGTTGGCTGCGCCGCGTTGCCGGGCAGACCGGCAAGCGCATCCCGGTGCGCCTCGTCAAAGGCGCGTATTGGGACAGCGAGATCAAATGGGCCCAGGAGCGCGGACTTGAGGATTATCCCGTGTTCTCGCGCAAGCTGCATACCGACGTCTCGTATCTCGCGGCTATGCGCCTGCTGATTTCCGAGCCTGAAGCATTCTATCCGCAGTTCGCCACCCACAATGCGCATACGATCGCGTCGGCATCCGTCGCAGGAGGAGCGATCGAGTACGAATTTCAGCGCCTGCACGGCATGGGCGAAGCGCTTTACGAGCAGATCGTGACCTCTGGTCAATTTGACCGCCCGTGCCGCATCTATGCGCCCGTCGGCGGCCATGAGGACTTGCTCGGTTATCTCGTTCGTCGCCTGCTCGAAAACGGCGCCAATACATCGTTCGTCAACCGGCTCGGCAACGACGAGATGTCGGTCTCCGAAATCATCGCCGACCCGGTCGAGATCGCCGATCGCGAATACATGTCCGGCCAGCGGCCGACGTTGATTACCCGCCCGCGCGACATCTTTTTGCCCGAGCGAAAGAACAGCAACGGCCTTCCACTCACCGAGACGAACATCCGCCACGCGCTTGTTGCGGATATCGCCAAGGTCTTGAAAACACCCTTCGCCGCGGGGCCGATCGTCAGCGGTAGTATTACGGCAGGCGGCGATGCCGCCTCCTTTGTCGTTTCACCACACGATCATCGTGAACGCATCGGCACGGTGCGAATTGCGACGCCGCAAAACCTCGACGAGGCGCTCACATCCGCCCGCAATGCCGCTGCGCGCTGGGAGAAAACGGAAGCCGGTGAGCGCGCGCGCATCCTGGAGACAGCCGCCGATCTATTCGAGAGAAATCGGGCGATGCTGATGGCGGTGCTCGTCCGCGAAGCTGGCAAGACGCTCGAAGGCGCGCAAGCCGAAGTCCGCGAGGCTGTCGATTATCTTCGCTACTACGCAATCGAAGCGCGGCGTCTTTTTTCCGGCCCTGTGCAACTCCGTGGTCCGACGGGCGAAGAGAACACGCTGACGCTGAGGGGACGCGGACCGTTCGCCTGCATATCGCCGTGGAATTTCCCCATCGCCATTTTCACCGGCCAGATCGCGGCTGCGCTCGCAGCAGGTAATCCCGTCGTTGCAAAACCGGCAGAGCAGACGCCGATCGCCGGCTTCCTGGTGGTCAAACTCCTGCACGAGGCCGGCGTACCACGCGATGTGCTGCACCTCGTGACCGGAGGCGGCAAGCTCGGCGAAGCTCTCGTCAAGGATGCGCGTATTCAAGGTGTCGCCTTTACCGGTTCGAGCGAGACGGCATGGGCGATCCAGCGCGCGCTCGCCGACCGGCGCAGCGCCATCATTCCCTTCATTGCCGAAACCGGCGGCATCAACGCCATGATCGCGGATTCATCCGCGCTTCCGGAACAGGTCATTCGCGACGCCGTGCGCTCGGCGTTCGACAGCGCCGGACAACGCTGCTCGGCCGCGCGCATTCTCTTCGCGCAGGATGATACCGCCCCGCGCATCCGCTCGATGCTTGCGGGCGCCATCGAGGCGCTCGATATCGGCGATCCGCTCGACTATGCGACCGACATTGGTCCGGTCATCGACGAAGCGGCGCAGGACATGCTGGAAAGCCACAAAGTCCGCATGCAGCGCGAGGCGCGCGAAATCGTCGATCTCGCGATGCCGGAAGCATGCCGGGTCGGAACCTACGTGACGCCGGCGCTTTATGAGATCGACCGTCTGGCCAAGCTCGACCACGAGGTCTTCGGTCCGATCCTGCACATCATCCGCTATGAGCGCGGTCATCTCGATAAGGTCATTGCGGCCCTGAACGCCACCGGCTACGGGCTGACGCTCGGCCTCCACAGCCGCATTGAAAGCGTCGCCGAGTACGTCGCCGAGAACGCCCGCGTGGGTAATCTCTACGTCAATCGCAATCAGATCGGCGCGGTGGTTGGCGTCCAGCCGTTCGGAGGCGAGGGGCTTTCCGGCACGGGGCCGAAAGCAGGCGGACCCAATTATCTCATACGCTTCGCAACCGAACGCACGCGCTCGACGGATATCACTGCGACCGGCGGCAACTATTCGCTGCTCAGCGGTAAGGGCTAAGTTTTGCGGTGTCATTCGCCGGACTGGTGGCGAATGCTTACTCGCCCGCCATCACGAAGCAATCGACGCCTTTGCGACGAAGTTCGGTGCAGGTCGATGTGGCGCGCTCGGCGTTGAAGCCGGCGAAGCGGGCGCGATATATCTGGTGCCCGTCCTTCATGGTCGGATGCGTTACGGAAGTTATACCCGCGAGAAGTCGGTGTGCTCGGTCTTGCACCGAGTTGAGAGCGCGCTGGGCTTCGCCGATCGAACCATAGGCGCCGATCTGGACTTCGTAGTTTCCGGCCGTCGCTGTCACAGAGGTGCTTTGGCGGGCCTGGGGCCGCACCGGCTCGGGTTGCGCATTTGAAGCTGGTCTAAGCGCCCATGCCTGAGCATTGAGTGTCGAAGGCGGCAGCCCGCGTTCGATGTGATTCGTTTGAGCTGCTGGTTGTCCGGCGGGTTGTGGCATCCCCATTGCTCCCAACGATGCAGGGGCAAAAGCGACTGGCCTTGCGGACGCTGCCGGAGTCGCTGCGTCCGTTATCGTATCGGCGGCGCCGAGCATTTCCCGGCGATCGGCGGCCGGCGGCTGGCGCGTGGCTACGGCGAAACGACCAAGGTCCGAACGTTCGGCGGTGCCGCGATTGGGGGTGGGGCTGTCTTCGGAGGAACGGTCGCTGTCGTCCATGTCCGTCGTCTCGTCCGGACGGGCGTTCGTCACGATGGGGACGTGCCGGACTTTAAAAACATGAATCGGCGTTTCCGAAGATTCGGCCGTCGCGACCTCGGAGGGTCGCGATTTCGTCTGCGCAAACGGACGGGGCGCGGGCGCCGCCGCTGCGACATCGGATGACCGCTGACGCCGGGAGGCGGGACGCGATGCAACCCGAGGTTCCGCTTTCAATCTTGCCAGCAACATAGGCTTGCGGGTCTTGACAGTCGAAGCGCGCGCCAGGGCCCGGGTCAGCAGAACACGCATTTCAGCGTTGCGCGATGCGGCGCTGGAGCCGCCGAAAACGACGCCGATCAGGTGTCGTTTGCCGCGGTGCACGGACGTCACGAGGTTGAACCCGGATGCACGGGTGTAGCCTGTCTTGATGCCATCAACGCCGGCAAAAGTGTTCAGCATCGTGTTGTGATTGCGGTAGCTCTTGCCTCGGTACTTGAAAACGTGCGTTGCGAATAAGGGATAGTAATTTGGATAGTCGTCCATCAGGTGCAGCGCCAATGTTGCCATGTCGCGCGCCGTCGAGACGTGAGCGTCGTTGGGGAGACCCGAGGGGTTCTCGAAATGCGTTTTGGTCATACCTAGTTCGCGGGCGCGGGTGTTCATAAGGCGAACGAAGTTTGTTTCCGTGCCGCCGATCTTTTCGGCCAGCGCCACCGCGATGTCGTTGGCAGATTTCGTGACCACCGCATAAATCGCGTCCGAAACGGATATTTGCTCGCCCGGATCGAGGTCGAGCTTCGATGGCGCGACGCTCGCCGCTGCCTTGGAGATTGTGATTTTGTCCGACATCTTGAGACGGCCGCTCTCAAGCGTCTCGAAAGTCAGATAAAGCGTCATCATCTTGGTGAGGGAGGCCGGATGCCGAAGTTCATCGGCGTCTTCTTTATGCAGAATGGCCCCGGAATTGACGTCGAGGACCAACGCAGCGTGCCGGTCCGTCCGGGCACTTGCAGGTGCCGTGAACAGGCCGCTCAGAACCACAAATGTCAGCGCAAAAGCCGGTGCTCGTCGCAACACGACGCCCAATCCCTCTGGCCATCCGAATTTGGACGGCTTGCTTGACTGCCCTAGTACCGCAGAGTTTGCCGTATTGGCTCCCGCGGCCGGCCCCACCCGTCTATTCGACAGCAGAGCACTGTTTTTAGGCACCTTTTGGGCATCGGAGCAGGCTCCGGACCTTTGGGGTGCGAGGTTGACTGTACCGGCGAGGGGCTGCGGTAACGTTAAAAGAAGCGGTAAAAATTCGGTCGCCGGACGTCTCCGGATGGTCCATCCTGACGAAAACACGGCTTTTCGGGACCTCAAGTCCCTAAATCCACGTTGGCGCCCTCTCTTTTTTGGAGCGAGCCTCGCGGTGGCATCAGGCACGATTTGGTTCGCCTGCCCGAAAGTCGGCACGGAACCGGGTGCGCCACCGAAAAATTTTCCGAACGGGCACGCTGCGTCACTCGGCTCGTTCTGTTTTTTGTTCGCCCACGTGCCTATATTACGAGGTCGAGTGGCGCGGGCGTTCCCTTGGATATTTGTCGAAGCGCATCGGTGGCCTTTGAGCACCTATTTGGATGGAACGGCGTAGCTTTTCTGCCTCCAACGTGCCCTGGTTGCCGACTAAATTCTGAGGAAGCGATGGATTCGGGGATTTTCCCGAAGCGTGGAATGACACAGGAGCAAAAAAGTTTGCGCATGGCGGCCGACATAAGGCTTGCGGGGACCAACGATCCGCCCGACGGGCCACGTCACGATGACGGCGATAGCGACGGCAAGACGGGCATCGTCACAAAGACTCGGCCGAAAACGAAGAAACCGAACCTCTACAAGGTCCTGCTTCTCAACGACGACTTCACGCCAATGGAATTCGTGGTGCTTGTGCTGCAGCGGTTCTTCAACAAGGGTCAGGAAGACGCGACACGCATCATGCTGCACGTCCACCACAAAGGTGTCGGCATCTGCGGTGTCTACACATACGAGGTCGCTGAAACCAAGGTGACGCAGGTCATGGACTTTTCACGCCAACATGGCCACCCTTTACAGTGCACCATGGAGAAAGAGTAGGATTCGATTGACATCGCTCTCCAAAAATCTCGAAGCATCGCTGCACCGTGCGGTACAGTATGCGAACGTGCGCCATCACGAGTTCGCGACACTCGAGCACCTGTTGCTGGCGCTGGTCGATGATCGCGACGCCGCTGCTGTCATGCGCGCTTGCTCCGTCGATCTTGAGCAGCTGCGCGCCAGGCTGATCGAGTATCTCGATACCGAACTGAAGCCGATTGTTTCCAAGTCGGCGCGGGACGCGCATCCGACGAACTCGTTTCAGCGCGTGGTTCAACGCGCCATCGTCCACGTTCAGACGTCCGGCCGCGAGGAAGTGACGGGGGCAAATGTGCTCGTCGGCATTTTCTCGGAACGCGAAAGCCACGCCGCCTATTTCCTGCAAGAACAGGAAATGACGAGATTTGACGCTGTTCAGTACATTGCTCACGGCATCGCCAAGCGTCCCGGCATGTTCGAGCC